>NZ_JBTYMC010000262.1:0-9578 GCF_054880855.1 Streptomyces sp. S6
GTTCGTGCTGCCCGCCGTCCACCGCGCGCTCGGCGCCAACGGCACGCTCGCCGCGGGCGGCGTCGTCTTCGCCGGTGTGCTGGCGGTCCTCGCCACCACCCGGACGCCCTGGCTCGCGGTGGCCGTACTGCTGCCCGCCGGCCTCGCCTGGATCGGCGTGCTGTCCACCCTCAACGCCGCCCTCCAGACGAGGCTCCCCGGCTGGGTCAGGGCCCGCGGACTCGCCGTCTACCTCCTGGTCTTCCAGGGCGGCCAGGCCCTCGCGGCACCTCTGTGGGGTGCGCTGGCCGACGGCCCCGGCCTGACCGTCGCCCTCCTGACCGGCGGTGGGCTGCTCCTGGCCGGCGCGGTGAGCGTCCGCCTGTGGCCCCTGCACGGCATGGACGGCATCGACCCGACCCCGTCCGACCACTGGCCCGTCCCACCCCTCCTCTTCGACCCCGGCCCGGCCGACGGCCCCGTCCTGATCTCCGTCACCTACCAGGTCGCCCCCGGCGACAGGGCCGCCTTCACCGACTGCATGGCCCACGTGGCCCGCTCACGCCGACGCACCGGCGCGGTCTCCTGGGGCCTCTACCAGGACGGCAACGATCCGCGGCGGTTCATCGAGAACTACCTGGTCGGCTCGTGGTCGGAACACCTCGCCCAGCACCACGACAGACTCACCGCCACGGACCGCGCCGTCGAGGACCGCACCCGCCGGCTCCTCGTCCCGGACACCGCCCCGGAGGTGACCCACGCCTTCGACGCCACCACCGGCCCCGTGGTGACCGATCCGGCGGACCACCCCTCGTCCGGCGCCGAGCGCCGAGAGCGTCCCTGAGGACACGAAGCCGTGCACGTCCGCCGGCCGGCTGGAACGGCCCAGCTACCTGGGGTTCGGCGTGGGGGGACGCGCCGAGCCGCGTGCACGTGTCCAGCGCCACGGCCGGGAGGCGACACCGTCCGCGCGACCACCGCGCCGGAAGGCCGCGTTCGACGTCCTGGGGATCGCCGGCCGGCGCGGCGGGGTGATGCGTCAGCAGCGTCATCCGGGTCGTGGGACGTTCCCCCACCCCAGCCGGCCGCCGCTCACCTGTGCCGGACGCTCGTCTGCCATTCCCGGGGTGACATGCCGTAAGCGGCGCGGAAGACCCGGGAGAAGTGGGAGGCGCTGACGAAACCCCAGCGCTGGGCCACTGCCGAGACTGCCGGTGCCGTTGCGGAGGGCCGGGCCAGGTCGCGCCGGCATCGCTCCAGGCGCTCTCGGTGGATCCAACGGCCCACCGTGATCCCTTCGGAGCGGAAGAGTTTGTGGAGGTACCGGACCGATATGTGGTGGGCGACGGCGACCCGCTCCGGTGAGAGGCCGGGGTCGGCCAGGTGCCGGAGCATGTACTCCTTGACTCGCGCCAGCATGCCCCGGGCCAGTTCCGATGCCTGGGGGTCGAGCCGGCCCTGGCGTTCGTGTAACAGCACCTTCAGCAGATCCACGGCCGTCATGGCGAGCTGCCGCCCCGTGCAGGGGTCGAACCGGGCCGCCTGCTCGGCCAGGCGGGTCAGATACCCGGCGACGAGTCCGGACGTACCGGAATGGCCGCTGAACAGCGTCGGGGTGACCGTCCGCAGGCCGGCGTCCGGCATGCCCAGCTCCGTCTTCGGCACCCCGAACCAGGTGAAGCGGAAGTCGTCGGGGTGCTCTCTGCTGAAGGGCCGTCCGGTGTCGGCGCAGCTGAAGGCCCCGGGCCGGACCAGAATCTCGCGCCCGTCCTGGGAGAGCCTCGCCGTACCCCGCTGCTGCAAGGTGACCGTCATGTACTCCTCCCCGCCCTGAGCGATCAGACGCCGCCTGCGCCAGACCGTCTGGGGACCGGCCTCGACCACGGAGATCTTCAAGGGCCCGAGCCGATCACTGCTGATCGTCCCCACCGCCGGTTCCCGTTCATGGAGCGTCACGTCCAGCGGTATGAACGCGCTGGAGACGAGGCTGTGCCAGTGGTCGGCCCGTTCGGCGGGTGAGAACGGCACCGTGGAGAGCACGACGGACAACATGACTCCTCGTCAGAATCGCGACGCCCGCTCCGTCTTGAGCGGCCTGCGGGAGCCGGCGCCGGCCGCCTCCCACGTCCACTCTCGGGTCCACAGCCGCCGGTGCCATCCGTAAACTGACGTACGGTTTTGCCGTTCGGTGACCCGCGCCGCAGCGCCGAGGAGGTCACTGCCCCTTGCGGAGAGGCTCCAGAATCGCCACGCACTCCACGTGATGCGTCATCGGAAACAGATCGAACACCCGAAGCGTCCGCACCCGATACCCCCCGTCCCGGAAGTACCCCAGATCCCGGGCCAGCGCAGCCGGATCGCAGGCGACATAGGCGATCCGCCGAGCCCCCAGCGAGGCGAGGTGCTGGACCGTCGAGCGCCCGGCCCCCGCGCGGGGCGGGTCGAGGACGATGAGGTCGACCTCGGTGATCCCGGTGCGCGGCAGGACGGTGTCCACCTTGCCCTGCTCGATCCGGACCCGGGGGAACCCGGCGAGGTTGTGGCGGGCGTCCTCGACGGCGCGCTTCCCGGACTCGATGCCGAGGACGGCGCCCGCCTCGCCGAGCCGGTCGGCGAGGGCGCCGGCGAACAGCCCGACCCCGCAGTAGAGGTCGAGGGCCATCTCGCCCTTGCGCGGCAGGAGGCCCTGCATGACGGCGAGCACGAGGGTGTCGGCCGCCTTCGGGTGGACCTGCCAGAACCCGCCGCTGCCGACCCGGTGCGTACGCCCGTCGGCGCGCTCGCGGACGAAGCCCCGCCCGTGGACGCGGTGCACCCCGCCGTCCCGCTCCTCGACGCGCAGGACGGAGACGGGTTTGTCCAGCTCGACGAGGGGAAGGCGGGCGCCGGGCCGGGGGGTCAGGATGACCTGGCGGTCCTGGGACCCGGTCGCGGCGATCGCCTCGACGCTCTCCATCCCGGCCCAGTCCCGCTTCTCGACACCGAGTTCGCTGACCCCGGGCGCGGCGATCATGCAGTGGTCGATCACCTCGACCTCGTGCGAGCGGTGCCGGCGCAGACCGGCGTTGCCGTCCGCGTCCACGGCGTACTGCACCCGCGTCCGCCACTGCGGAACCTCACCGGAGGGCAGCTTGTCGCCCTCGGCGGGCATGACGGTGCCGTCCCAGCCGGCCTCCTCGGGGGTGAGCCCGGCGAGGCGCAGCAACTGCTCGGCGACGACCTCGCCCTTCATCCGCCGCTGGGCCCCCGGCTTGGCGTGCTGCCAGTCGCAGCCACCGCACCTGCCGGGCCCGGCGTACGGGCAGGGCGCCTCGACGCGGTCCTTGGACGCGCTGCGGATCTCGACGGCGTCGGCGCGCAGGAACCGCGCCCCCTCCTCGCCCTCGGTGACCCGCGCGAGCACCCGCTCCCCCGGCAGCGCGTGCCGGACGAACAGCACCTGTCCCTCGTCGGTCCGCGCGATGCAGTGCCCGCCGTGCGCGACGGGCCCGACCTCGACCTCGTACTCCCGGCCGACGAGCGACTCACGGCCCTCGCGATCCGTCCCCGCCTGCGGTTTCTTCGGTTCTGCCTGCATGGCGGGGTGACTCCAGATCGGGAAGGTGACGGGGGGTGCGCGGCGGAGGCGGCGGCCTGAGGACCGCCGTACGACGACAGCCGTCCAGTCTAGGCCCTGCGCACCGGACCCACGACCGCCGTCTACTCCCCGCGCCCGCTCGTCTCCCTGGGCCGGTCCGCGCCCGCGGGCCCCCGCCGCACCGACCCCGGCGCGTTCCACTCCTGCCGCCGTCGGGCGCGCAGCTTGGCGGCCTCGGAGGACTGGAGCTGGTAGGGGACGGAGGTGACCATGATGCCCGGCGTGAAGAGGAGGCGGCCCTTGAGGCGCAGGGCGCTCTGGTTGTGCAGCAGGTGCTCGTACCAGTGCCCGACGACGTACTCGGGGATGATCACCGACACCGCGTCCCGGGGCGACTCCCGCCGCAGGCTCTTGACGTACTCGATGACCGGCCGCGTGACCTCCCGGTAGGGCGAGTCGAGGACCTTGAGCGGGACGTCGATCCCGCGCCGCTCCCACTCGTCGCGCAGCGCCTTCGTCTCGGCCGGGTCGACGTTGACGGTGAGCGCCTCCAGCGTGTCGGACCGCATGAGCTTGGCGAAGGCGAGGGCCCGCAGCGTCGGCCGGTGGATCTTCGAGATGAGCAGCACGGAGTGCACCCGGGACGGCCGGACGCTGTCGTCGCTGGGCCCCTCGGTCGCCGCCAGCTCCGCCGCGACGCCGTCGTAGTGGCGCCGGATCGCCGTCATCGTCGCGAAGAAGATGACCATCCCGAGCAGCGCGACCCACGCGCCGTGCGTGAACTTCGTGACGAGGACGACGACGAGGACGAGCCCGGTGAAGAACGCGCCGAACGCGTTGATCGCCCGCGAGCGGACCATGTGCCGGCGCTTCGCCTGGTCCGTCTCGGTCGCCAGCAGCCGGTTCCAGTGCCGGACCATGCCGGTCTGGCTGAGCGTGAAGGAGACGAACACGCCGACGATGTACAGCTGGATCAGCCGCGTCGAGTCGGCGCCGTAGATCCACACGAGGAGGATCGCGGCGCCCGCGAGCAGCACGATGCCGTTGGAGAAGGCGAGCCGGTCACCGCGGGTGTGCAGCTGGCGCGGGAGGTAGCGGTCCTGCGCGAGGATCGAGCCGAGCACCGGGAACCCGTTGTAGGCGGTGTTCGCGGCGAGGAACAGCACGAGCGCGGTCGCCGCGGCGAGGACGACGAACAGGAAGCTCCCCTTGCCGAACACCGCCTCCGCGACCTGTGTGATCACCGGGTTCTGCACATATCCCGACCCGATCGCGGCCCCGTTCTTGAGCAGGTCCGTCGCCGGGTTCTCCGCCATGCGGACGTCCGTGACGAGCGCGAGGACGATGATCCCGCAGAACATCGTGACCGCCAGCAGCCCCATCGCGGCGAGGGTGGTGGCCGCGTTCTTCGACTTGGGCTTGCGGAAGGCGGGCACGCCGTTGGAGATGGCCTCGACGCCGGTCAACGCGGCGCAGCCGGAGGAGAAGGCCCGCAGCAGCAGGAAGACCAGCGCGAACCCGGCGAGCCCCTGGTGCTCCGCCCTGATCTCGTACTGGGCGGTCGGCGCCCGCATCGTGTCGTCCAGGACGAGCCCCCGGAACGCGCCCCACGCGATCATGATGAAGACGCCCGCGACGAACACGTACGTCGGGATCGCGAAGAGCTTCCCGGACTCCTTCACCCCGCGCAGGTTCATCAGCGTCAGCAGGACGATCACGGCCACCGCGCACGCCGTCTTGTGCTCGACGACGAAGGGGATCGCGGAGCCCAGGTTCTCGATGCCGGAGGCGATGGACACGGCGACGGTCAGGACGTAGTCGACGAGCAGCGCGCTCGCGACGGTCAGGCCCGCCTTGGGTCCGAGGTTGGTCGTCGCCACCTCGTAGTCGCCGCCGCCGCTCGGGTACGCGTGGACGTTCTGCCGGTAGGAGGCCACCACCGTGAACATCAGGACGACCACCGCGACGGCGATCCAGGGGGAGAAGTGGTACGCCGACACGCCCGCGATGGACAGGACCAGCAGCACCTCCCCGGGCGCGTAGGCCACGGAGGACAGCGGGTCGGAGGCGAAGACAGGGAGGGCGATGCGCTTCGGCAGGAGCGTTTCCCCAAGCCGATCACTGCGCAGAGCGCGCCCGATCAGGATCCGTTTGGGCACGTCGGTCAGTTTGGACACAACAGAGAATCGTATGCCTTCGAACAGGCAGCTGCCCCCCTCCGGGAGGCACCTTCATCACATGGTCACGTGGCGCACGCCACTTTGCCCGCCCTCGGCCACCGGTCGCCCGCGAGAGCGGCGGCGGGAACGGTTACGTTGGAAGCGGGCAGAACGACGGCAGCTCCCGGCCCTCAGCCGGAGGGTTCCCGGGCATGATGGCTGTCTGGCGGCCGTCACCCGGCCGTCACGCATCGCCCGAAGAGCGATGGACTGCCCGAAGAGCCGAGAGAGGAACATGAGAACGACAGCGACGCGGGTCTCCAGACCTGTGGGGAGCGTGGTGTAGGGCGATGCACATCGTCATCATGGGCTGCGGCCGGGTGGGCTCCGCCCTCGCGCAGACCCTGGAGCGACAGGGTCACACCGTCGCCGTGATCGACCAGGACCCGACCGCGTTCCGGCGCCTCGGCTCCTCCTTCGGCGGACGCCGGGTCACCGGCGTCGGCTTCGACCAGGACACCCTGCGCGAGGCCGGTATCGAGGAGGCGGGCGCCTTCGCCGCCGTCTCCAGCGGCGACAACTCCAACATCATCGCCGCGCGGGTGGCCCGTGAGATGTTCGGCGTGGAGAACGTCGCGGCCAGGATCTACGACCCGCGCCGCGCCGAGGTGTACCAGCGCCTGGGCATCCCCACGGTCGCCACGGTCCGCTGGACCGCCGACCAGATGCTGCGCCGCCTCCTGCCGTCCGGCGCCGAGCCGCTGTGGCGCGACCCCACCGGGGGAGTCCAGCTCGCCGAGGTGCACGCGTCGCCGTCCTGGATCGGCCACAAGATCAGCACGCTCCAGGAGGAGACCGGGGTCCGTGTGGCCTTCCTCACCCGCCTGGGCGAGGCGATCCTGCCGTCCTCGCAGACGGTTCTCCAGGAAGGCGACCTCGTGCACGTCATGATGCGCATCGAAGAGGTCGAGAAGGTCGAGGCGGCCTTCTCCGAGGGTCCGCAGGAAGGCGGTCACCGATGAGGGTCGCCATCGCCGGAGCCGGCGCGGTCGGCCGCTCGATCGCGGGCGAACTGCTGGAGAACGGCCACGAGGTCCTCCTCGTCGACAAGGCCCCCACCGCCATCTCGGTCGAGCGGGTCCCCCAGGCGGAGTGGCTGCTGGCCGACGCCTGCGAGATCACGTCGCTGGACGAGGCGGCGCTCCAGCGCTGCAACGTGGTGATCGCGGCGACGGGCGACGACAAGGTCAACCTGGTCGTGTCCCTGCTCGCGAAGACGGAGTACGGCGTCCCCCGGGTCGTCGCGCGCGTCAACAACCCCAAGAACGAGTGGCTGTTCAACGAGTCCTGGGGGGTGGACGTCGCCGTCTCGACCCCGCGTCTGATGTCGGCGCTGGTGGAGGAGGCGGTCTCGGTCGGCGACCTGGTCCGGCTGCTGCGCTTCAGCCACGGCGACGCGAACCTGGTCGAGCTGACGCTGCCCGAGGAGTCGGCGCTGGCCGGGACCCAGGTGGGTGACGTGGAGTGGCCCGAGGACACGTCCCTGGTCACCATCATCCGGGGGAACCGGGTGCTGACGCCGACGCCGGAGGACTCCCTGGAGCCGGGGGACGAGCTGCTGTTCGTGGCGGCTCCGGCGCGGGAGGAGCAGCTGGAGGATCTGCTGTCGGTGCGCAAGGAAGACGCCGGCGCGTAAGAACCGCACAAGAAAAGGTGGGTTGCCCTGCGATTACAGGGCAACCCACCTTTTCTTCAGATTTTGCTCAACCCTGTCCGGATCAACCCGGATCAGCCCTGTTCGGCGGCACGGGCGGCAGCGGCCTTGCGCTCCGCCTCCGCCTTCTCCTCGGCCTCCATCTCCGCGAACACGTCGATGGGCGCGGGCGCCTTCGCGAGGAACACCCAGGTCAGCCAGACGGCCAGCAGGAACGGCGGGATCTTCAGCGCGATGAGCACCCAGCCGAGCTGCGTGGTGTCGGCCCACCAGTACAGCGGGAAGAGGATCGCGCACTTGGCCAGCAGGATCAGGCCCCAGGCCCAACTCGCCTTGGCGTACGCCTTCTTGCGGCCGGGGTTGCGGGTGCGCCAGGAGAGGTTCTCCTTGAAGACCGGCCCGAGCATGAGGCCGATCAGCGGGACCCCGCACAGGGTCGTGACGATGTAGGCGAGGGACAGCCCCAGGGTGTACAGCATGCCCGGGAGGTAGAAGTCCTTCGCGTTGCCGGTCATCATCGCGAAGACGACACCGAAGGCCACCCCGAAGACACCGCTGAACGCGTGCTTGACGGTCCCCTTCATGGCGAGCCGCACCACGACCAGCACGACGGACACCGCGAGCGCGGCGATCGCCGACATGTGCAGGTCCTGGTTGATCGTGTAGATCGTGACGAACAGCAGGCCGGGCACCACCGTCTCGACCATGCCCCGCACGCCGCCGAACGCCTCGAACAACGCGGCCTCGGTCACCGCACGGGCGTCCCGCGCCTGCTCTTCTTCGGTCGGCTTGTCGAGCGACGTCACCGGTTACTCCCTACCGAGGGGTCTCAGTTCGTACTTCGGATTGAACAGCACGCGCCGGCCCCTGCTCATCGAGATCCGGCCCGACGCGATCAGCCGGCGGCCCGGTTCTATACCGACGATGGAGCGCCGCCCCAGCCACACCACGTCCAACGCGGCGGAGCCGTCGAAGAGTTCCGCCTCCAGTGCCGGGACCCCGGCCCGCGGGCGCAGGGTGACCGTGCGCAACGTACCAGTAACGGTCACTATCTGCCGATCCCGGCAGTCCTCGATCCGCGTGCACCCGGCGGTCTGGGCGTCCTCCCGCAGCTCCTCGGACTCCAGGTCCTCCTGGGACGAGGAGAGCCGGTCGAGCATACGCCGGAACCGGCCCACCGGCTTCTCGGAATGCGGCACAGCACTCATACGGGAAAGCCTACCGGCCCCCGAAGACACCCCCATCCCTCTCACTCCCCCTCACTTCTCGAACCGATACCCCATCCCCGGCTCGGTAATGAAGTGCCGAGGATGCGCCGGGTCCCCCTCCAGCTTCCTGCGCAGCTGCGCCATGTACACCCGCAGATAGTTCGTCTCCGTCCCGTACGACGGCCCCCACACCTCCTGGAGCAGTTGCCGCTGGCTGACCAGCCGGCCGGTGTTGCGGACGAGGACCTCCAGGAGATGCCACTCGGTGGGCGTGAGGCGTACGTCCCTGCCGTCCCGGTTGACCTTCTTCGCCGCGAGGTCGACGGTGAACCCCTCGGTCTCGACGAGCACCTCCCCCTCCCCCGGCCCCACCGGCTCGGCCCTGCGCACGGCCGCCCGCAGCCGCGCCAGCAGCTCGTCCATCCCGAACGGCTTGGTCACGTAGTCGTCGGCACCGGCGTCCAGCGCCTGCACCTTCTCGTCGGAGGAATGCCGCGCGGACAGCACCAGGATCGGCACGCGCGTCCACCCCCGCAGCCCCTTGATCACCTCGACACCGTCCATGTCGGGCAGCCCCAGGTCGAGCACGACGACGTCGGGGTGCCGGGCCGCGGCCAGCTGCAACGCGCTCGCCCCGTCGTGCGCCGCGTCCACCTCGTACTTGCGCGCCTTGAGGTTGATCACGAGCGCCCGCACGATCTGCGGCTCGTCGTCGACCACCAGCACCCGCGTGGGGCCCTGGGGGTTCCCCCCGGTGGTGCTCATCATCTGGCCTGCCTCTCGGACGGTCTCAGGTGTTCTGCCGGCACGGCGTCGAAGGCACCGCCGGCACCGGGCGCCGCGCTCTCCCCCGCGCCGAA
Organism: Streptomyces sp. S6; assembly: GCF_054880855.1. Lineage (NCBI taxonomy): Bacteria > Bacillati > Actinomycetota > Actinomycetes > Kitasatosporales > Streptomycetaceae > Streptomyces > Streptomyces sp. S6. Next base: position 9,498 of record NZ_JBTYMC010000262.1, read on the forward strand.
GGGCCCCTCTCGACGACGAACGCGCGGGGGGCGTCGTCCGTGAAGGCGAGGCGGATCCGGTGGAGGGTCACCAGGCGTTCG
>NZ_JBTYMC010000263.1:0-9559 GCF_054880855.1 Streptomyces sp. S6
CCGGGTACGGCACCCGGCTCGCCGTCCGGTACGCGCGCGTGGCGCACGAGGCGGGCGCCGACGGGCTGCTCGTCCTGCCGCCCTACCTCGTCGTCGCCGGGCAGGAAGGGCTGCTGCGGCACTACCGGGAGGTGGCCGCCGCGACGCCGCTCCCGGTGATCGTCTACCAGCGCGACAACGCCGTCTTCACCCCGGAGACGGTCGTCGGACTCGCCCGCACGGAGGGGATCGTCGGGCTCAAGGACGGCTACGGCGACCTCGACCTGATGCAGCGCATCGTCAGCGCCGTCCGCAGCGAGGTGCCCGGCGAGTTCCTGTACTTCAACGGCCTGCCGACCGCCGAGCAGACGCAGCTCGCCTACCGCGCGCTGGGGGTCGACCTCTACTCGTCCGCCGTCTTCTGCTTCTCGCCGGACATCGCGAACGCGTTCCACCGCGCGCTGCGCACCGGTGACGACGCGACGGTCCACCGCCTGCTCGACGGGTTCTTCCGGCCGTACGTCGAACTGCGCGCGCAGGGGCGCGGGTACGCCGTCTCCCTCGTCAAGGCCGCCGTCCGTCTGCGCGGCCTGGAGGTCGGCGAGGTGCGGCCCCCGCTGCACGAACCGGCCGAGCAGCATGTGAAACAGCTCGCGGAGTTGATCGAGCGCGGTCACGCGCTCCTGAAGGAGGGCACCGAGTGAAGGCGTCGACGTTCGTCTACCCCTGGGACGTGAACGGCGATCCCGGGGCCCCGGCCCGGATCGCCTCCCTCGGCGTGGAGCAGGTGACCCTGGCCTCCTCGTACCACTCCACGCGCGCCCTCACGCCACGCCATCCCTCCCACCGCATCGTCACGGCCGAGCACGCGGCGGTCCTGTACGGCCCTGACACGCGCTGGGAGGGCCGGACCCTCCGCCCGTACCCCGCGGGGGCCTGGGCGCCCGGAGAAGCCTTCTCAGAGGCCGCCGAGGCCCTCTCCGGCGCCGGCCTGGAGATCCACACCTGGGTCGTCCTCGCGCACAACTCCCGCCTCGGCGCCGAGCACCCCACGACGTCCGTCGTCAACGCGTACGGCGACCGCTACACCTGGGCGCCCTGCATCGCCCAGCCCGACACGCGCGCGTACCTGACCGACCTCGCCGCCGAGGCCGCCGTGCGCCCCGGCGCGGCCGGCACCGAGCTGGAGTCCCTCGGCTGGTACGGGCTCCAGCACCTCCACGCCCACGACAAGACCGGCGGCGTGCCCCTCGGCGACGCCGGGATGTACCTCATGGCGCTGTGCTTCTGCACCGTCTGCCGCGCGGGGTACGCGGCCCAGGACACCGACCCCGACGCCCTCGCCGCCGCCGTCCGCCAGGCCCTCGACCCGCTGTGGAAGGGTGCCCCGGACGACAAGGGCTGGGCCGGTGTCGAGCAGCTCCTCGGCGAGACGTACGCGACGGCCACGCGCGCGTGGCGCGACGAAACGGCCCGCACTCTCCAGGAGGCCGCCGTGCACGCCGTCCGCGCGGCGGCGCCGGCCGGCTTCCAGATCCTCCTGCACGCCGACCCGGTCACGTACCACGTCGGCGCGAACCCCGGCGTCGACCCCGCCCACATCCTCTCCGTCGCCGACGGCGTCGTCGTCCCCTGCGCGAGCGGACCCGAACTCCTGCCCCCCTTCACCGAGACCGGCCACGCCGCCGTCGTCGCGGCCAACTTCGGCATCGTCTCCGCGATGGGGGGACGCCCGGGGGACCTCGCGGAGGACGCCGTCCGCGCGCGGGCGCTGGGAGCGACGGAGCTGCGGCTGTACCACGCGGGGCTGGCTTCGGACGCGGATCTGGAGGTGGTGCGGGGGGTGCTGGCGAGGCGCTGAGCGCCGGACGGCGGGAGGCCCGGGAGGGGCTGGCCTGCGGCGCGGGTGCCGGGCGCGGGCACGGCAGAGGCGGGGCGGCTCAGGTACGACCCACCCCTACCCCCGCAACCCCACCACCAGCACCTCCACATACCGCCGCACCCGCGCCCCGTCCCCCTCCCCCGGCTCCGCCGCCATGGCCACCCCCTGGGCCAGCCGCAGCACATCGGTGGTCGACAGATCTCCCCGCAGGACCCCCGCCTCCCGAGCCCGCTCGACCAGCCGCCCGGCCGCCTCCTGCATCCGCGTCCCGCAGGCGCTGGCCGGTGTGTCGGTGGTCGCGCACCCCAGCAGCGCGCTCATGCCGCGTACCTGGATGGCTCCGACGCAGAGTTCGTGGAGCCACTCCGCGAGGGCCTCGCCGGGCGGGAGTTCGGCGCCGAGGGTGTCCGCGCGGAGGGCGAGGGCCTCGACGCGGTCGAGGTAGGCGGCCTCCAACAGGTCCTGCCGGGTGGGGAAATGGCGGTACAGAGTGCCGGAGCCGACGCCCGCCCGCTTGGCGATGTCGTCGAGGGACGCCTGCTCCCCGTGCTCGGCGAACGCCTCAGCCGCGGCCTTCAGCAACCGCTCGTAGTTGCGGCGGGCGTCCGCCCGCATGGGCTTGACCTGCGTCATCCAGCTGACTCCTCGCGAACCCGTACGGGCGCTCCCTCATCCGGCACACCGTGCTGCCCCGCATGCTCCACCACCTCACCCCACGGACACCAGCCGGACGCCTCCTTTGTCAGCCTGCCCCACGGAAGACGCCCGGAACACGCGAACCGGCCAGGACACCGGCGGGGAGGCCCCGCGCGCGGCCGGTGCCGGAAGGCCACATGACCTCGCAGGCGCCCGACACTGGAAGTTTGCACGGCCCCGCAGGCGTCCGGAGCGAGAAAGCCGTGCAACCTCCCGGCGCGGGAAAGCCGCACGCCCTCGCAGGCACCCGGCACAGCCTCCTGCGCGTCCGGCGGGAGAAGACCACGCGCCCCCGCAAGCGCCCGGCATGGCTTCGCACTGCCCCGCGCAGGCCCGCTCAGAACAACGCGCTGTACGCGTTCAGTGCCGGCTGCCCGCCCAAGTGCGCGTACAGGACGGTGGATTCGGCGCCGATCTCCCCGCGCTGGACCAGATCGACCATGCCCGCCATGGACTTGCCCTCGTACACGGGGTCGGTGACCATCCCCTCGGTGCGGGCCGCGAGGCGCATCGCGTCGAGGGTCGTGTCGTCGGGGACGCCGTAGACCCCGGCGTGGTAGCGCTCGTCCAGCTCGACGTCGTCCTCGGTCAACTCACGCTTGACGCCGATGAGTTGCCCGGTGCTGTGGGCGATACGGGCGATCTGCGTACGCGTCTCGGCGGGCTTCGCGGAGGCGTCGATGCCGAGAACGCGGCGCGGGCGGCCACCGGCCTCCTCCAGCGCGGCGAACCCGGCGACCATCCCGGCCTGTGTGGAGCCGGTGACGGAGCAGACCACGACGGTGTCGAAGAAGACGCCCAAGTCGCGCTCCTGCTCGGCGACTTCGTACGCCCACCCGGCGAACCCGAGCCCGCCGAGCGGATGGTCGGAGGCCCCGGCCGGGATCGCGTACGGCGTGCCGCCCGACTCCTCGACCTCCCGCAGCGCCTGCTCCCAGCTCTCCTTGAACCCGATCCCGAACCCGGCCTTCACCAGCCGTACGTCCGCCCCGGCGAGCCGGCTGATCAGGATGTTGCCGACCTTGTCGTACACGGCGTCCGGCCAGTCCACCCAACTCTCCTGCACCAGCACGCACTTGAGCCCGGCGCGGGCGGCGACGGCCGCGACCTGACGGGTGTGGTTGGACTGCACCCCGCCGATCGAGACGAGCGTGTCGCACCCCTTGGCGAGGGCGTCGGCGACCAGGTACTCCAGCTTGCGCGTCTTGTTGCCGCCGTACGCCACACCGGAGTTGCAGTCCTCCCGCTTCGCCCAGAGGGAGGCACCGCCGAGGTGAGCGGTGAGGCGCTCCAGGGGGTGGACCGGTGAGGGACCGAAGAGAAGGGGGTAACGGTCGTACGAGGAGAGGGACATGGGTTTTCCTCCAGATCGCGTTCCGGCAAATCTCGTTGCAGGCGGCCCACCGTCTCGTCGCGGGCACCCCGCTCAGGACAGGTCTGCGAGTTCCTCAAGCCCCCGCCAGATCTCCGCCGTCACCCGCACCGCCCCAGCCACGTCCCCGCCCTCACACGCGTCGATCAACTGCTCGTGCAGCCCGGCGGAACGGCAGTTGCCGCCCTCGCCGAACCGGCGGCGCTCCAGGCGGCGGATGAGGGGGGTGTAGCGGGCGACGGTCGCGGCGGCGGCGCGGTTGCCGCTGACGCGGACGAGGACGTCGTGCAACTCGTCGTCGGCGAGGAGCGCGGCGTCGACGTCACCCGCGACGACGGCGTCCGCGAACCGTTCGTTGGCGGCACGCATGGCCGCGATGTCCGCCGGGGCGAGGCGGGTTACGGCGACCCGGGCGGCCAACTCGTGCATGGAACCCACGACGGCGGCGGCGTCGCGCACCTCGCTCGCGACCACGGGGGTCACCCGCGTGTAGCTCTGCGGCTTGCTCTCCAGTAGCCCCTCTTCCACGAGCCGGGCGAACGCCTCCCGCACCGGCGCCCGCGAGAGCCCGAGCCGCTCGGCCAGATCGACGTCCCGCACGACCGCGCCGGGTTCGATCTCCCCGCTGACGATCGCGTCCCGAATGGCGTCACAGGCGCGGTCCCTGAGCAGGGTGCGGCCGACGGGTCTTATGGCTTCCATGAATTGAAATGTTAGATGTCAGTCAGATCCAGAACAAGGGCAGATCCAGAACAAGGGCGAGGCCCGCACTCCCCCGAAGTCCGAAGTGCGGGCCTCGGTCTCACACGGTCCAGGGCCAGTCGGCGGCCTCGGCACGCTCCAGGAGCGGCACCATCCGGAACGCCGCGTCCGAAAGACCGCCGAACGTATGCCGGTTGGGCTGTCCGGAGGGGCCGTGGCCGACCCGGTACCCGGCCAGGTTCCAGGTGTAGACCGGGATGTGAGCCGGTACCTGCGAGGTCGGGTCGCCGTGCGAGCTGTACGCGTACTGCTCGTCGGTGACGATCAACACCCGGTCCTGGCCCCGGTAGTGGGACCGGATCGCGGAGACCGTGTCGGTGCCGCCCAGGTCGCCGAAGCGCTCCAGGATCTTCAGCACCGACTCGCCCTCGCCGAAGTCGAGGCGCCGGCTCGTCGTGCCGAACTCGACGAGGTCCGCGTCCTCGGCGCGCAGCGCGAGCGCCGTGCCGAAGATCGCCGCCGCGTCGGCCCGGTTGAGCTGCGAACGCTCCGACAGCGGGGACCACATCGACCCGGACCGGTCGACCAGGACGAGGGTGCGGCCGGGCAGCGCGGGCACGTTGGCCAGCGAGTGACCGAGCGCCCGCTCCAGCGGGTAGGCCCAGCGCAGCGAGGGCGCGTGCTGGTACGCGGCGAGGTAGCGGAACGGGAACTGCCGTGAGCGCGCGACCTCTTGGGGGTCGCTGATCCGCGCGGCGACCTCGGCCGCGACCTCGTCGGACACACCGGCCTCGTCGAAGTTGCGCAGGTTGCGCACGAGCGCCATCGCACCCATCGACGGGATGACCGCTTCCCACGCCGCCTTGTCCATCGGACCCTGCAACCAGCCCGCCAGCGCCTCCCACGTCATCCCGGCCGCCGCGAGCCGCTCGGCACCGTCGGACGCGGTGACGACCGCGCGCCGCCGCTCGACCGGCAGCTCCATCAACTCCCGATGCTTGACGAGTACTTGGGCCGACTCCGGCACCACTGCCGTCTCCGGGTGGTGCCGCCGGTCCAGCGCGTACCGGAACAGCTCGCCCTGCCAGGGCTTCGCCGGGTCCGGCGCCGCGTGCACCAGGTTGAGGATGTCGCCGAAGCGGTACCCCTTCGTCGAAGTGTCGTACTTCAGCAGGGACTTGGCGTGAAAGAGCCGCTGTACGGCGTCGGCGACGCCGCGCTTGACGGGCTTGGGGATGTTCCGGCCGTGCATCGCCGTCCAGTACGCGAGCAACTCGCCGGGCTCGTCCGGGCGTTGCAGCACCGAGTCCACGACGCTCCGGTTCGAGGGACCGTCCGTGGCACCGGCCGCGAGGCGCGCGTGCACGTACTCGGCGGCGCCGACGACGGCCGCCGTACGGAGGTTGCCCTCGCCGCGCAGCCAGCGCAGGAGTCCGGCCGTCCAGTCGGGGTCGGTGACCGCCAACTTCCTTATGAGGGTGGCGTATCGGTCGTCGCGGTCGGCGCCGGACTCGTAGAAGGTCTCCTGGGAGACGAAGTTGGCGACCGCGAGGAGGAAGAGTTCGGAGCGCGGGTCGCGCGTGTATCCCTTGCCGCCTTCGTGCGTCCGCACTTTCGTGGTGTTCGTGGCGCGGGTGTTGAAGCGGGACATGGTGAATTCCCCCCGAAATTCAGTGAGTCAGGGGGGAGGCACGGCGCGTGGAGGGTGTCCGAGGTCAGGAGTCGGCGACGGTACAATTCCGGCGCGTCTGCCATTCCGCCACACCGACCTCAAGCCGATGACGGGATTTGAACCCGCACCCTTTCCAAGGACCGGATCCCGAAGTAACCGTTGCCTGCGCACCGGGCACCCACCACAAGCCGCGCCTCCCGAGATCAAGTCGACTGCGGTGTCGGGTTCTTTTGGAGAGAAGTAACCGCCGTCTGCGCACCGGGAGGTGCGTCGCTTTCGTGTCTCCGACTCTAGGAGGCGCGGCCCGTGGGGGTCGAACGAATTAACGCCGCTGCCGCTTCCAGGGCCCGGTGATCGCCAGCATGATGCCCGGCGTCTGGATGTTGGCGTAGAGCGTCTTCCCGCACGGCGAGAAGGTCACGCCGGTGAACTCGCTGTACTCCGGCTCCTGTTCGGTCCCGGCGTTGAGTTCGTTGCGGGCGATGGGGTAGGTGCGGCCGGAGTCGGTGGCGCCGAAGAGGTGCTGGACGCCGTCGCCGTCCTCGGCGATGACGAGGCCGCCGTAGGGGGAGACGGTGATGTTGTCGGGGCCGTCGAAGGCGCCGTCCTTCGCGGGGTCGGGGTTGACGCCGAGGAGGACCTTCAGGGTGAGGGTGCGCCGCTTGGGGTCGTAGAACCAGACCTGGCCGTCGTGCTGGACGGGGCTCTCCGAGCGGGCGTACGAGGAGACGACGTAGGCGCCGCCGTCCCCCCACCACATGCCCTCCAGCTTACGGGCGCGGGTGATCTCCCCTTCGCCGAACTGCTTGCGCACGGCGACGGTCTTGGCGTCGCGGTCGGGGACGTCGATCCAGTCGACGCCGTACACCGTGCCGATCTTCGTCGCCCGGGAGAGGTCGTCGACGAACTTGCCGCCGGAGTCGAAGCACTTGGGCGCCTGGAGGACCCCGGCGTCGTCGGCGAGCGTGCGGAGCTTGCCCCGGCCGTGCTCGAAGCCCTTCGGCGGGGTCCAGCGGAACAGCAGGCCGTTGGGGTCGGCTGCGTCCTCGGTGAGGTAGGCGTGCCCGCGCTTGGGGTCGACGACGACGGCCTCGTGGTCGTAACGCCCGAAGAACTTGAGGGGTTTGGGGTTCTCGTTGGCCCGCCGGTCGATGGGGTCGACCTCGAAGACGTACCCGTGGTCCTTGGTCATCCCGTTGGTGCCGGCCCGGTCGGAGTTCTCCTCACACGTCAGCCAGGTCCCCCAAGGTGTGCGCCCGCCCGCGCAGTTGGTCGACGTGCCCGCGATCCCCACCCACTCCGCGACCCGTCCGTCGGGCCGCACCTCCACCACCGTGCACCCGCCGGAGGCACCCGGGTCGTACACGAGCCCTTCGGCGAGCGGCACCGGATGCGCCCACTTCTCGCGCGGCCCCTTCAGCTCATGGTTGTTGACCAGCAACGTCGTCCCACGCGGCCCGTCGAAGGTGGCGGTCCCGTCGTGGTTGGACGGCGTGAACTCCCCGGACTCCAGCTTGGTTCGGCCGCTGTACGTGATGACGCGGTAGGAGAACCCGGCAGGGAGTGCCAGCAGCCCCTTGGGGTCGGGCAGCAACGGCCCGTACCCGACTCCCCCGTGCTCGCACCCGTCGACATCGGCGGAGGCGAGAGCCTGAGGCGCGGAAGCGAGTGCACCGGCGCCTCCGGCCAGCACGACCCCGGCCCCGGTGAGCGCGGATCTGGCGGCGAAGTCCCTGCGGGTGAGCGACATGTCGTTCTCCTGAGACGGTCGAGGTGCCGTGGAGGGTGGCGCGCGAAGGTCCGCCGACACCCTCCCGAGCACATCTGAACGCCGGTTGAACAACGCGCTAAAAGGGCGCGGGGCTGTATCCAATATGCGGCTCCGCCGCGTGGGCGCGACCAGCCACAGCTAACCCGCACCCACGCGTAAAGCTCAACCCCCCTGCTGCGACCGCGCCTTGAATGCCGCCTTCCGAGCCTCCTTGGCCACCTTCTTGTCCGGATGCAGCCGCCCCATCGCCTCCAGCACGTCAGCGGTGGCCGGATGTCCCACCCTCCACACCGCCGCGAAGAACCCCTCGTGCTGCGCCGCCAACCCCTCCACCAGCGCCTGCAGTTCCTCCGAGTTCCCCTCCGCCTCCAACTGCGCGGCCACCGTGTCGATCGTCAGCCAGAACACCATCTCCTCCGACGGCGCGGGCACATCCGCGAACCCCGCCTCGCTGAGCCACACCCGGGCGAGTCCGCCCAGCTCGGGATCGTCCAGCACCTCCCGGACGGCCGCCTCCGCCTCCGGCCCCACGAGCGACAGCGCCTGCTGGCACCGCAGCCGCCGCAGCGGGCCCCCTTCGTCGACCCCCCGCGCGGCGGACAGCAACTCCCGTGCCGCGTCGAGGGGTTGACGCTGTCCGAGCCACAACTCGGTCTCGGCCCGCGCGGCCAGCGACCCGTACCCGGCGGTCCCGTCTAGGAGGACGTCCGCTCCCTTGTCGGCCAGCTCCCCCACTGCGGGGACGGCGAACCCCGCGTCGAGGAGCCGAGCCCGCAGCCCGTACCGCCCGAGGGCGGTCAGCCGGACCATCCCGTACCGCGAGACGTCCGTCTCGTCGACGCCGTCGGGGACGTCCCCCTCCATCAGCGCCTCGTCGACGGGCTCGTACTCGACGAGCCCGACGGGTTCGAGCAGCCGGAACTGGTCGTCGAGCCGCATCATCGCGTCGGAGACCTGCTCCAGGACGTCGTTGGTGGGCTCGCCCATGCCCCCGGGGACGATCATGGAGGCGGCCAGCGCGGGCAGCGGCACCCGGCCCTCGCCGGGGCCGTCCTCGCTGACGGAGAGCAGGTAGAGGTTGCCGAGGACGCCGTCGAGGAAGTCCGCCTCGGCCTCGGGGTCCCAGTCCAGTTCGGAGAAGTCGACCCGGCCGCCCTCGTCCATGACCTCCATGAGCTCGTCGAGGTCGGGGGTGCTGGCGTCGGCGAGGACGGTCTCCAGCGCGGCGAGCCAGACGGTCAGGACGTCGTGCGGGGAGCCGCCGGTCAGCAGGGCGAGGTCCTCGCCGGTCTGGACGGTGCCGGCCTCCTCGTCGACGATCTCTACGAGCCCGGCGTCCACGGCGACCCGCCACGCCTCGCTCGCGTAGGCCTCCGCGTCCTGACCGGTCAGCCCCAGTTCCTCGGCGGCGGCCGGCAGCTGTTCGTCCACGAGCCCGCCCCCGGCGTCCACCCGGGACCCGGGGCCGGCCCACCGGGCGAGCCG
>NZ_JBTYMC010000264.1:0-9550 GCF_054880855.1 Streptomyces sp. S6
CCCGCGCTTCGGCTTCGCGGGCGGCGACGCCGGTGCCTCGGGCGCTGCCTCCGGCGTCCCGGACGTGTCCGTGCCCGTGTCCGCCGCGTCCGTCGCTTCCGGGACACGCCGGCTCGGAACGAACGTCTGCGTGTCGTACGATGCGGCCACCGACCGCAGTTCGCGCATCAGCTCGTCCGGAGTGGGGCGTTCCTCGGGCTCCTTCGCGAGGCAGGCGAGCACCAGGGGGGCGAGGCTCTGCGGGACGCCGGTCACCTCCGGCTCGTCGTGCACCACCTGGTAGGCGACGATGTACGGGCTGTCCGAGTCGAACGGGCCGCGCCCCGTCGACGCGTGCACCAGGACCGAGCCCAGCGCGAAGATGTCCGCCGCCGGACCCACCGCGCGCGGGCGCCGGAACTGCTCCGGCGCCATGAACGGCGGCGTCCCGATCAACTTGCCCGTCTCGGTGCGCAGTTCGCTGTCCTTCGGGCGTGAGATCCCGAAGTCGATCACCCTCGGGCCGTCCTCCGCCAGCAGGACGTTGCTCGGCTTCAGATCGCGGTGCACCACGCCCACGCGGTGGATGTCCCGCAGCGCCTCCGCCAGACCCGCCATCAGCCTGCGCAGCTTCTCCGGGGGGAGCGGTCCGTTCCGCTTCACCTCCTCCGACAGGGTCGGGCCGGGGATGAACAGCGTCGCCATCCACGGCCGTTCCGCGTCCGGGTCGGCGTCCACCACCGGAGCCGTGAACGCGCCGCTGACCCGCCGCGCGGCGGCGACCTCCTGCCGGAAACGGCTCCTGAACTCAGGGTTCTTCGCGAACTCGGCGTGCACGACCTTCACCGCGAGCTTCAGTCCCGACGTACTGCGCGCGAGGTGCACGACACCCATGCCGCCCGAGCCGAGACGTGACTCCAGGAGGTAGTGGCCGGCGTAGTCGGGAAGTTCCGCTTCCGCGCCTGCTCCGGTGTCCCTCCGTGGCGCCATGGAACCACCCCCGTGCTGTCTTGGCGCCTGGAGCCTAGTCGATGACGCGTACGAGACAGATACGAGGCAGAGGTGGCCCGTTGGTCCGGGTGTACGAATCGCGTACGTGTGTTTCGAACGGTGATCCGCGGGTATCAACGGGGTCCCATGGTCGTCATGGGGGATTTACGGGGGGAAGGTTCACCATGTCTGTCGACGAGACCGCGCAGTCCGCCGAGACCGAGGCCGAGGAGCAGGCGCACAGCCTCGCGCAGGTCTACTACCCGGTCGCCCCGGGCGTTCAGCTCAAGGTCCGCAGCGGCCCCGGCACCAGCTACTCCATCGTCCGGATCCTGCCGCTCAACGCGCGCGTGCCGGTCAACTGCCAGATGGAGGGGACGACGGTGTCGGGGTACTACGGGACCACCAGCGTCTGGGACAACGTCGGGAACGGGGAGTTCGTCTCGGACGCGTACGTGAAGACCGGGAGCGACGGGTACATCGCGCCTCGGTGCAACTTCTGATCGGAGCGGGGTAGCAGGGGGCGGGGAGCTGTGGGCGAGGCCGGGGAGGGGCTCCCCGGGGCTGCCGGGTCCGGCCGGGCCGGGGCTCCTCGGGGCTCCGGGGCAGGCTCCTGGGGCTGTGGCGACGGCGCCCCGAACGGGGGCGGTGTCTCGGTGATCGCCGAGAGGCTGGGCGGGGTTTTCGTGGGCGGCGGGTGCGGGGGTGCCCTGAGGCCGTCCTCGCCCGTCGCCGTACCCCGTCCTCGCCACCGCCCCGTCTCCGTCGCCCGCCCCAGCACTCCACCACCCGCCCGAAACCCCGCGCCCGGCCGCGCCATAATCGTCCCGTGAGTGACGAGAACGGCAGACCGGACACGGCGGACCGCGCGGACGGGGGTTCCGGGCCGCGTCCCGAGCCCTTGCGCTTCTTCGGTACGACGTGGGTGAACCACGACGACGGCTACCCGGTCCGCCGGATCGGTGTGGCGGTGGGCTCGCTGGTCGTCACGGCCGCCGCCTGCCTCGTCCTGCGGTTCGCCTACGAAGGGCTCGCGATCGCCGACATCGGGGGCTTCGTCGCCGTCCTGCTGGTGGTCATGTTCACCGGGTGCACGGCCCTCGCCTTCGGCCACACCTGGGACTCCTTCCGCAAACGCCCCGACCCCGCCCGCCAGTCCACCCTCCGCGGCCTCCTCACCATCGGCTTCGTCGGCTCCCTCCTCGCCTACACCTTCCGCTCCTTCCGCGAGGCCCCCGGCGAGCAGCTCCACCGCGCCGAGTACGAGGCGGCTCTCGCCGAACACACCCGCCGCAGCACCCGCAGAACAGGCAACCCGGCGAAGCGACGCCGGAAGGGGTGAGGGGGGCGCCACCGGCGCCGCTCCACTGCGGGGCCACGGCGCGGGGATACGGCTCTGGCGCGGAGAGGGCCATGGTGCGGCGGAGGGGGAAGTGGTGGTGAGCGGAGTCTGGGTCGGCCACAAGGGCCAGCCCGTTTCCCACGTTGCCGCGAACAGCCGACCCGCAGCTGTGGCACCCCGCAGCCGTCCCGCCCCGGCCGCGTTGCCGTTCCGCCAGCGAGGGAAGGGGTTTGCCCGCCCTGCCGGGGTGACCGGCGGCGCCACCCCACCCCGCTTCACACCAAAAACCCGTTCCCCCGCACCCCCCTCCCCCCTCACCATGTCCCCATGACCCCCTCGACCCGAGCCCACTCCTTCAACGCGGCGGCAGCCCAGTACGCGGCCAACCGCCCCGGCTACCCCCAGGAACTCCTCGACACGATCGAGGAGTTGGCGGACCGCAAATGGGAGGGCGCGAGAGTCGGGGACATCGGCGCGGGGACGGGGATCGCGACAAGCCTGCTGCACGGCCGTGGCGCGCGGATCGTGGCCGTGGAGCCCGGCGAGGGCATGGCCGCGGAGTTCAGGCGCGCGCTCCCGGACGTCCCGGTCGTGAGGGGCGACGGCAACCGCCTCCCCTTCCGCGACGCCACCCTCGACCTCCTCACCTACGCCCAGTCCTGGCACTGGACGGACCCGACCCGCGCGGTCCCGGAGGCGCTGCGGGTGCTGCGGCCGGGCGGTGCGCTGGCGCTGTGGTGGAACACGACGCCGGACGACGTCCCGTGGCTGTGGGAACAGGCGCTGAGGACGGGCCGGCACTTCGGCATCGACGTCGCCGGCGAGAAGGGCCGCGCCTCCCGGACCTCCCTCGCGGACCCGACCGGCACCCTCACGTTCGTCCACCGCATGATCCGCTGGAGCCGCCGGGTCCCCCTGGACACCCATCTGGCCAACATCGGCAGCCACTCCGCGTTCCTGGTCGACACGGAAGAGCGCACGACGGCCTTCCTCGCCGCGGAACGCGCCCACCTCCAGGCCGAGTTCCCGGACGGCGTCGTCGAGGAGACCTACGACGTCTCCCTCCTCGTGGCCCGCCGGCCCGCGTCCGACTGAGCCGAACGGGAACCCCCTAAACCCCCACCTCCGCCCGCCCGGACACCCGCTCCCCCCGCCCCTCGGCCCACGCCCTCAACGCAGCCGCACACGCGTGATCCACATGCCGCAGCCCCTCCAGCTCCAACCGCACCTCCCGGTCCACCGGCAGCCCCTCCAGTGCGTCGAGCAGCTTGGGCAGCCGCAGGAACGTCGCATGCCCGACCACCCGCACGACCAGCACCCCATCCCCCCGGTCCGCCATCTCGACCTGCACATGACTGATCTCCCAGGCCGTCTTGGCGACGGCGAGCGCCAGCCCGACCACGACCCCCTCGAAGAGATTCCCGAGGACGATCGCGACGGCGGTCACGACGAGGACGACGACCTCCCCCCGGTCCACCCGCCACAGCGCCCGCACCTCACGCACCGGCACGAGCTTGCACCCCGCGTGCACGAGCAGCCCGGCGAGAGCGGCGACGGGGATCACCCCGAGCACCCCCGGCACGACGGCGGCGAAGAGCAGCAGCCAGACACCGTGCAGCACGCGCGACGCCTTCGTCCGCGCCCCCGCCTGCACATTGGCCGCGCTGCGCACGATCACGGCCGTCATCGGCAGCGCCCCCAGCAGCCCGCACACCGTGTTCCCCGCGCCCTGCGCCATCAGCTCCTTGTCGTAGTCGGTCCTCCTCCCGTCATGCAGCCGGTCCACGGCCGCCGCACTGAACAGCGACTCCGCCGACGCGATCAACGCGAACGCGACGACCGTCCCGATCACCCCGACCTCCGCGAGCCGCCCCACATCGGCGAGCCCGGGTATCCGGACGGCCTCCCACAGCCCCCGCACCTCGACCCGCCGCACGTCCAAGTCGAACACCCCGGTCACCACCGCCGCGAGCGCGACCGCCACGAGCGGCGCGGGAACGAGCCGCGCCCCCCGCCGCCACCGCCCCCACAGCAGCAGTACGACCATGGTGGCACCCCCCACTGACAACGCCACCGGATCCGCCTCCCCGGGCAGCTCCACCAGCCCCGCGAGCTTGTCGATCCCACCCGCCGGCGCGCTCGCGTCCCCGAGCGCGTACACCTGCCCGGCGACCAGGACGAGCCCGATCCCGGCGAGCATGCCGTGCACGACGGCGACGGACACGGCCCGGAACCACCGCCCGAGCCGCAGCACCCCGAGCCCCAGCTGAAGCACCCCGGCGGCGAACACGAGAACGCCGAGCGCGTGCGGCCCGTACGTGCGGACGGCCTCGTACACGAGCACGGTCAGCCCGGCGGCGGGCCCGCTGACCTGGAGGCTGCTCCCGGGCAGCGCCCCCGCGACCAGGCCCCCGACGATCCCGGTGACCAGCCCCAGCTCGGGCGGCACCCCCGAGGCCATCGCGACACCCACACACAGGGGCAGCGCGACGAGAAACACGACGAGTGAAGCGAACAGATCGGCCTTGCGTACGCCACGGCGCATCTCGACAGCACCTCCGGTCGGCAACGGGAGATGCGTGGGCCCGCGCAGGGGGAGGGCGCGGTAGTACGGAACACCCTGCGCGGCCCGGAACCCCGCCGTGCCGCGCATGAATTCCATTGTCGGCAAAGGGGGTCGACCGCACAGCGGAACCGGGGTGGCGCGCGGGAGCGATAGGGAGCGAGAACAGCGCGCGATCCGCTTGACGGCCCATCGCGCCGAGCGCACTATTCATCACATGATGAATAAAAGCCCGAGCCTCCCGGACCCCGGCACCCCGGACCCCGGCACCCCCGCCGTCCGAGCCACCTCCCTCACCGTCACCCGAGGCCCCCGCGAAGTCCTCCACGCCCTCGACTTCACCGTCCCGAAAGGCCAGATCACCGGCCTCCTCGGCCCCTCCGGCTGCGGCAAGACGACCCTCATGCGCGCCCTCGTCGGCACCCAGGCCAAAGTCACCGGCACCCTTGAGGTCCTCGGCCGCCCCGCCGGCCACCCCACCCTGCGCAGCCGCATCGGATACGTCACCCAGGCCCCGTCCGTGTACGACGACCTGACGATCAGGCAGAACCTCGACTACTTCGCCGCCGTCCTCACCCCCACCCGCACGCACGCCGCCCGCCGCGCCGACGTCGACCGCGCCCTGACCGACGTCGACCTCACCTCCCACGCGAACGCCCTCGCCGGAAACCTCTCCGGTGGCCAGCGCAGCCGCGTCTCCCTCGCCGTCGCCCTCCTCGGCACCCCCGACCTCCTCGTCCTCGACGAACCCACCGTCGGCCTCGACCCCGTCCTGCGCCGCGACCTGTGGACCCTCTTCCACGACATCGCCGCCCGCGGCACCACCCTCGTCATCTCCTCGCACGTCATGGACGAGGCCGAACGCTGCCACCGCCTCCTCCTCATGCGCGCCGGCCGCCTCCTCGCCGACGACACCCCCACCGCCCTCCGCACCCGCACCACCACCGACACCGTCGAAGCCGCCTTCCTCCGCCTGGTCGACGAGGCGGACGACGCGACCCACGAGAAGGACGCCCTCCGATGACGACAACCCTGACGACGCCGGAACCCACCCGCTCCTTCAACGCCTCCCGCACCACCGCGACCGCCGCCCGCGTCCTGCGCCAGCTCCGCCACGACCCGCGCACGATCGCCCTGCTCCTCCTCATCCCCTGCCTGATGCTGGTCCTGCTGCGCTACGTCTTCGACGGCAGCCCCCGCACCTTCGACAACATCGGCGCCTCCCTCCTCGGGATCTTCCCGCTGATCACGATGTTCCTGGTCACCTCCATCGCCACGCTCCGCGAACGCACCTCCGGCACCCTCGAACGCCTCCTCGCGATGCCGCTCGGCAAGGCCGACCTGATCGCCGGGTACGCCCTCGCGTTCGGCGCCCTCGCCATCGTCCAGTCCGCCCTGGCCACCGGACTCGCCGTCTGGTTCCTCGGCCTCGACGTCACCGGCAGCCCCTGGCTCCTGCTGCTCGTCGCCCTCCTGGACGCCCTCCTCGGCACCGCCCTCGGCCTCTTCGTCTCGGCCTTCGCGGCCTCCGAGTTCCAGGCCGTCCAGTTCATGCCGGCGGTGATCTTCCCTCAGCTCCTCCTCTGCGGCCTCTTCACCCCGAGGGACGCCATGCACCCCGTCCTCGAAGCGATCTCCGACGTGCTGCCCATGTCGTACGCCGTCGACGGCATGAACGAGGTGCTCTGGCACACCGACATGACCGCCGCCTTCGTCCGGGACGTCCTCGTCGTCGCCGGATCCGCCCTGCTGGTCCTCGCCCTCGGCGCCGCGACCCTGCGCCGCCGCACCCGGTGACCCCCGTTCCGTCAGCCGGACAACCGCCCCCGGCCCCTTCGCCCGGTGCGAGGATGACGACATGAGCCAGAAAGTCGCAGTCCTCGGCACCGGAAAGATCGGCGAAGCCCTGCTCAGCGGGATGATCCGGGGCGGCTGGACCCCGGCCGACCTGCTGGTCACCGCACGCCGCCCGGAGCGCGCGAAGGAACTCCGCACCCGCTACGGCGTCACCCCGGTCGGCAACGCGGAAGCCGCCAAGACCGCCGACACCCTGATCCTCACCGTCAAGCCGCAGGACATGGGCACCCTGCTCGACGAACTCGCCCCGCACGTCCCCGCCGACCGCCTCGTGATCAGCGGCGCCGCGGGCATTCCCACCTCCTTCTTCGAGGAGCGCCTCGCCTCCGGCACCCCGGTCGTCCGCGTCATGACCAACACGCCCGCGCTCGTCGACGAGGCCATGTCCGTCATCTCCGCCGGCACCCACGCCACCGACGGCCACCTCGCCCACGCCGAGGAGATCTTCGGCGCCGTGGGCAAGACCCTGCGCGTCCCCGAGTCCCAGCAGGACGCCTGCACCGCGCTCTCCGGTTCGGGACCGGCGTACTTCTTCTACCTGGTCGAAGCCATGACCGACGCCGGCATCCTGCTCGGGCTGCCGCGCGACAAGGCCCACGACCTCATCGTCCAGTCCGCGATCGGCGCCGCCGTGATGCTCCGGGACAGCGGCGAACACCCCGTCAAGCTCCGGGAGAACGTCACCTCCCCGGCCGGCACCACCATCAGCGCCATCCGCGAACTGGAGAACCACGGCGTCCGGGCCGCCCTCATCGCCGCCCTCGAAGCCGCCCGCGACCGCAGCCGCCAGCTCGCCTCCGGCAAGAAGGACTGACCCACCGGCGCCGCCCGCCGCTACCGGCCCGCGTTCACCGCCACCTCCGGCGCGGGCTCCAGCAACCCGATCGCCCGGTAGGCGCCGTCCACCGTCGGCCGCGCCATCGCCCTCGCTCTCTGCGCTCCGTCCCGCAACACCCCCTCCACGTACTCCGTATCCACGCACAGCTCCTGATGCCTGGCCCGCACGGGCCTCAAGGTCTCGATCACAGCCTCCGCGGTGTCCGCCTTGAGCGTTCCGTACGAATTGTGAACGGCTGACAGATCCTCAGGGTTCCCACCCGTGCACGCGGCGAGGATCTCCAGCAGATTCGCGACCCCGGGACTCGCCTCACGGTCGTACACGACCTCCCGACCGCTGTCCGTGACGGCCCGCATCACCTTCTTGCGGATGACGTCGGGCTCGTCGAGGAGATAGACGATGCCCGGACCCGAGTCGTCGGACTTCCCCATCTTCGACAGCGGGTCCTGGAGGTTCATGACTCGCGCGGCCACCGCCGGATGCGTCGCCCTCGGGACCACGAACGTGTGCCCGTACCGCTGGTTGAACCGCACCGCCAGGTCCCGGGCCAGCTCCACATGCTGCGTCTGGTCGTCCCCCACCGGCACTTCGTCCGTCCCGTACGCCAGGATGTCCGCCGCCATCAGCACCGGATACGTCAGCAGCGACAGCCGCACACTCCCGCCCCGCGCCTGCTCCCGCCGCGCCTTCTCCTTGTACTGGATCATCCGCCGCATCTCCCCGTCGGTCGCGACGCACTCCAGGAGGTACGACAGCCTGGCGTGCTCGTCGACGTGGCTCTGTACGAAGAGAGTGCACAGGGACGGGTCCAGCCCCGCCGCCAGCAGCAGCGTCGCCGCCTGCCGGCTGAGCCTGCGCACGCGCGCGGGGTCGTGGTCGACGGTCAGGGCGTGCAGGTCGACGACGCAGAAGACCGCGTCGGACCGGTGCTGGTCGACCTCGGCCCACCGCCGCATGGCCCCCAGATAGTTCCCCAGCGTCAGATGCCCGGTCGGTTTGATCCCGCTGAAGACCTTCGCCATCTCCACTCCTCCTGGTCCGTGCCGCCGTCCCGGTCGGCCCCGGAGTCCTGGAGAGGAAACGCGAACGGCCGCCGAGGCGGCGGCCGTTGAATGCGTACGTGAGTACCGGCCGCCGTCAGGCGGCCCACCACTGTTGGGTGTACGTACGCGTCGTCATGCGGGCCAGAGTACCCCTCCGGGGTGGTCCCAGGGGGAGGAGTTGACACCCCTGGGGGCGATACGTAGTGTTCTCCGAGTTGTCCAGCGTGAGCGCCGACTCCGGTCGGTCCCCGGACAGCCATTCCGCAGGTACCAACCATTACTCGACGAGTAGTCGTGTCATTGGCGTGCGTATTTGCGAAATGAGGAATCCACGTTCGAAAGGACGAGGGCCCCCGATTGGCTTCGGAGGCTGGGAATCCGCTAGAGTTTGAGACGTCGGAACGGCCCAACAGCCGGGAAGACAACCCCCCGCTGACTGGGAATCAGACGCCGAAAGGATCTGATAGAGTCGGAAACGCCGAAAGGGAAACGCACGAAGCGAAAGCGGAGAGCGGGAACCGGAAAGCACCGAGGAAATCGGATCGGAAAAAGATCTGATAGAGTCGGAAACGCAAGACCGAAGGGAAACTGCCCGGAGGAAAGCCTGAGAGAGTCTCTCGGGTGAGTACAAAGGAAGCGTCCGTTCCTTGAGAACTCAACAGCGTGCCAAAAATCAACGCCAGATTAGTTGATACCCCGTCCACTCGGCTGTGAATGCCGGATGGATGAGGTTCCTTTGAAACAAACACAGCGAGGACGCTGAGAATCGCCGGATCATTCCTCCGGTGGTTCCGCTCTTCTGTGTTGTGCACCGGATTACCGGTAAACATTCACGGAGAGTTTGATCCTGGCTCAGGACGAACGCTGGCGGCGTGCTTAACACATGCAAGTCGAACGATGAAGCCCTTCGGGGTGGATTAGTGGCGAACGGGTGAGTA
>NZ_JBTYMC010000265.1:0-9481 GCF_054880855.1 Streptomyces sp. S6
CTCGACGCGGACGGCGTCGGCGGCGTCGCTGCTGGGCCTGGGCATCGTCCTGACGCTGATCGCGACGGTCGTCGCGGGCCCCCTGCTGGTGCGCCCGGTGATCCGGGTGCTGGGCGGGGCGTTCCCGGCGCTGTTCGGCTCGGTGGGCCGGATGAGCCAGCGCAACGCCCTGCGCAACCCGCGCCGGACGGGGGCGACGGCGTCCGCGCTGATGGTGGGTCTGGCGCTGGTCGGCGGGATGTCGGTGGCGAGCGCGTCGATGTCGGCGTCCTTCGACCGGCAGATCGACCGGACGCTCGGCGCGGACTTCGTCGTCCAGAGCGGGAACTTCACGCCGTTCACGAAGGAGGTCACCGACAAGGTCCGGGCGACGGCGGGGGTCGGTCTCGTCGTCCGGAGCCGTTTCGCGCCGCTCGCGGTGCGGTTCCCGGACGGCAGGCGAGTCGAGACGACGGCCGCCGGGTACGACCCTCGGCTGGACGACGTCGCCCACATCAGGTACGCCGAGGGGGACACGGCGGCGGCGCTGGCGGCGGGGCATCTCGCGATGGACGTGGACTTCGCGCGGGAGCACGGCGTACGGGTCGGGAGTGTCCTGCCGACGGAGTTCCCGGGCGGCAGGACGACGGAGCTGACGGTGGGGGCGCTCACCGACCAGGACGCGGCGGAGGGGTTCGGCGCGCGGGGCGGGCTGTTTCTGGGGCTGGCGACGGTCGAGCGGTTCGTGCCGGGCGGGCAGGAGTCGGCGCTGTACGTGAACGCGGCGCGGGGGACGGGCGCGGGGGCGCTGCGGGGTGCGCTGGAGCGGACGCTGGGGCCGTATCCGCAGGTGCAGGTCCGTGACCAGGCGGACTACAAGGATCTGGTGCACGACCAGATCGCGGTGCTGCTGTACCTGGTGTACGCGCTGCTGGGGCTGGCGATCGTCATCGCGGTGCTGGGGGTCGTCAACACACTGGCGCTGTCGGTGGTGGAGCGGACGCGGGAGATCGGGCTGCTGCGGGCGATCGGGCTGGCCCGGCGGCAGTTGCGGCGGATGGTGCGGCTGGAGTCGGTGGTGATCGCGGTGTTCGGGGCGGTGCTGGGGCTTGCGCTGGGGCTGGTGTGGGGGGTGTGCGCGCAGCGGGTGCTGGCGTTGCGGGGGATGACGGTGCTGGAGATCCCGTGGGGGACGGTCGTCGCGGTGGTGGTGGGCTCGGCGGTGGTGGGGGTGGTGGCCGCGCTGCTGCCGGCGCTGCGGGCGTCGCGGATGAACGTACTGGCGGCGATCGCACACGAGTGATGGGATGCGGACGAACGTTCAAGTGACTTGACACTCAGGGGGAGTTCATGACGCGTCCGTTCCGTTTCGGGGTCAATCTGCTGGAGCCCACGCCGCTGGAGGCGTGGCGGGCCAAGTGCCGTCGGGGTGAGGAGCTGGGGTACGACGTGCTGCTGGTGCCGGACCATCTGGGGATGCCGGCGCCGTTCCCGTCGCTGGTCGCGGCGGCGGAGGCGACACAGGAGCCCCGGGTGGGGACGTTCGTCCTCAACACGGGTTTCTTCAACCCGGTGCTGCTGGCGCGCGAGGTGGCGACGACGGCCGCGTTGACCGCCGGCCGGCTCGAACTGGGCCTGGGCGCCGGGTATGTGGCGGCGGAGCACGAGGAGGCGGGTCTGCCGTGGGGTGCGCCGGGTGAGCGGGTGGCGCATCTGCGGCGCACGGTCGAGGAGTTGATGAGGCGTCAGGAGGACGGCGTGCGGGTGCCGTTGCTGATCGGCGGCAACGGTGACCGGATGCTGCGGCTGGCGGCGGAGCACGCGGACGTGGTCGCGTTCGCGGGTGCGCGGGTCGTCGAGGGGAGCGGGACGGGGCAGATCACCCCCCTGTCACCGGAGGAGCTGGACGAACGGGTCGCGAGGTAC
The DNA here is from genome assembly GCF_054880855.1 of Streptomyces sp. S6. Classification (NCBI taxonomy): domain Bacteria; kingdom Bacillati; phylum Actinomycetota; class Actinomycetes; order Kitasatosporales; family Streptomycetaceae; genus Streptomyces; species Streptomyces sp. S6. The sequence goes on from NZ_JBTYMC010000265.1 coordinate 1,906, forward strand.
CTGGAGTTCGCGGCCGGTCGCGAGGAGGCGGCGGAGCGGAATCTGCTGGTCCAGCAGGTGGTCGTGACGGACGATCCGGAGGGCGCGGTGCGGCCGTTGCTGGAGCGGATACCGGGAACGACGGCGGGACAGTTGCTGGAGCTGCCGATCCTGCTGATCGGGTCGCGGGAGGAGATCGTCGCGAAGGTGCGGGGCTTGCGGGAGCGGTACGGGTTCTCGTACTTCACGGTGCTGGAGGGGTTCATGGAGGCGTTCGGGCCGGTGCTGGCGGACTTGCAGGGCCGGGAGCCGGTGGCGGGCGGCCGTCCGGATGCCGGAATGTCCGTCGAGGGGGCGCCCGGGGTGCTGTGATCGCCGTATGCATGATCTGCGGATACGGGCCGCGTCGCCCGAGGACCTCGACACCGTGCTGGCCTTCTGGAGGACGGCGGCGGAGGGGACGAGCATCAGTGACGACCTCGCGGGCGTCGAGCGGCTGCTCGCCCGTGACCCCGGGGCGCTGATCCTCGCCGAGTCGGGCGGGCGGCTGGTGGGGACGGTCGTCGCCGGGTTCGACGGCTGGCGCTGTCACCTGTACCGGCTCGCCGTGCACCCGGACCGGCGTCGCCGGGGTATCGGTTCGGCGCTGCTGGCCGCCGCCGAGGAGCGGTTCACGGCGCTGGGCGGGCGGCGGGCGGACGCGATGGTGCTGACGGGCAACGAGACCGCGCACCATGCCTGGGCGGCGGCGGGGTACTCGCCGCAGGAGCAGTGGCGGCGTTGGGTGAAGCCCCTGACCTGACCGGGCCGCTTTGCTCATCCTTTACCCTTGAGGGGGCCGCGTGCCGCGCGGTCCCCTCCCTACTCGACGAAAGGTGTGAGCGTCCGCCCATGGGCGAGCCTCCCAGTACCCGACATCGCGCGTTCCTCCCCGCCCTGCCCGATCATGGGACGGAGGTGACCCGATGACCGAAGTGCTCCTCCTGCTGGTGGCGGTCCTGCTGTCGTTCACGTGCGGTGCCTTCGTCGCCGCCGAGTTCTCGCTGACCACCGTCGAGCGCGGCGAGCTGGAGCGGGCGGTCGAGCGCGGCGAGCGGGGCGCCGCCGGCGCCCTGACGGCCGTACGGAACCTGACCTTCCAGCTCTCCGGCGCCCAGCTCGGCATCACCGTCACGAACCTGGTCGTCGGCATGCTGGCCGAGCCGTCGATCTCCATCCTCCTGTCCGGTCCGCTGGAGTCGGCCGGGCTGCCCGAGGGGGCGTCGCGGTCGGTCGCGCTGGTGATCGGGACGGCGCTGTCGACCGTGTTCCTGATGGTCGTCGGCGAGCTGGTGCCGAAGAACTGGGCGATCTCCTCGCCGCTGGCGGTCGCGAAGAGCGTCGGCAACGCGCAGCGCTGGTTCAGTGCCGCGTTCCGGCCGTTCATCACGCACCTCAACAACACGGCGAACCGGATCGTGCGGCTCGCGGGCGTCGAGCCCACGGAGGAGCTGGCCGCCGCGCGCGGGCCGCAGGAACTGGCCGCGCTGGCCCGGCACTCCGCGAAGGAGGGCGCCCTGGAGGCCGACACCGCCGAGCTGTTCGTGCGCACGCTGAACCTGGCCGACCTGACCGCCGAGAACGTGATGACGCCGCGCGTGCAGGTGATGGCGCTGGAGGCGCAGGCGACCTGCGAGGACGTCGCGAACGCGACGCGGGCGAGCGGTCTGTCGCGGTTCCCGGTGTACCGGGGCAGCCTCGACGCGGTCGTCGGCACGGTCCACATCAAGGACGCGCTGGCCGTGTCCGCCGAGCGCCGCGCGCGGGTGCCGGTCGCGGAGATCATGCGCGAGCCGCTGCTGGTCCCCGAGTCGCTGACCGTGGACCGGCTCCTGGACCGGCTCTCCGGGAAGCGCACGATGGCCGTCGTCATCGACGAGTACGGCGGCACGGCGGGCGTCGCGACGCTGGAGGACATCGTCGAGGAGGTCGTCGGCGAGGTGCGTGACGAGCACGACCCGCACGAGACGCCCGACCTCGCCCCCGCGGGCACCGACGAGGCCGGACGCGCCCTCTACTCGGCCGACGGCGCCGCCCGCACCGATCAGCTCGCCCGCGTCGGTCTGCGGGCCCCCGAGGGGCCGTACGAGACGCTGGCGGGGCTCGTGGCGACGGAGCTGGGGCGGATCCCGGCCGTGGGTGACCGGGTGGACGTCGCCGGGTGGCGGCTGGACGTCGTGGACGCGGCGGGGCACCGGGCGGCGCGGGTGCTGCTGCACGCGCCGGATCAGGAGGAAGGCGAGCGATGACCACCGTCCAACTGCTGATCGGCCTGGCGACCCTGGTCGTCAACGCCTTCTTCGTCGGCGCCGAGTTCGCGCTGATCTCCGTGCGGCGCTCCCAGATCGAGCCGCATGCCGAGCAGGGTGACCGGCGGGCGCGCAGTGTCCTGTGGGGCCTGGAGCACGTCTCCGCGCTGATGGCCGCCGCGCAGCTCGGGATCACGCTGTGCACGCTGGTCCTCGGTGTCGTCGCGGAACCGGCGATCGAGCATCTGCTGGAGCCTGTCTTCCACGCGCTCGGCGTCCCTTCGGGGGCCGGGCACGCGGTGTCGTTCGTGATCGCGCTGGTCGTCGCGACGTACCTGCACATGCTGCTCGGCGAGATGGTGCCGAAGAACATCGCGCTCGCCGAGCCGGTGCGCAGCGCGCTGCTCCTCGGGCCGCCGCTGGTGGCGCTCTCCCGCGCGCTGCGGCCGGTGATCTTCGCGATCAACGCGTTCGCCAACGCTCTGCTGCGGCTCCTGCGCGTCGAGGCGAAGGACGAGGTGACGGCGACGTTCTCGGACTCCGAGCTGGCCCAGATCGTCAAGGACGCGGGCGAGGCGGGGCTCATCGACGACCGTGCGCAGGAGCGGCTGCACGACGCGCTCGAACTGGGGCGGCGTCCGGTGCGGGACGTCGTCCTGCCGCTCGAACGCGTCGTCTACGCGCGCGTGGGCGTCACCCCGGAGAGCCTTGAGGAGCTCTCCGCCTCCTCCGGCTTCTCCCGCTTCCCCGTCGTCGACGAGGGGCGGCGCATCGTCGGCTACCTCCACGTGAAGGACGCCCTCGACGCCTCTCCCCGCGACCTGCCGTTCCGCCTGCGCGACCTGCGGCCCATCGCGCGCGTACGCGAGGCGACACCGCTGGACGACGTGCTGACGGCGATGCGGAAGAGCCGTACGCATCTGGCGGCGGTCATGGGGGACGACGGGAGGCTGGCCGGGGTGGTGACGATGGAGGACGTGCTGCGGGAGTTGTTCGGGCAGCGGGCGTGAGCCCTGACCGGCGGTCGGTTGCCTCGGGCACCGGGGTGACCGACCGCCGGGTATGGACCAGGGTTACGATCGCTGACGCCATGCAGACGAAACCCACTCCCCCGTACACCAGCCTGGTCGCGATCGGCGACTCCTTCACCGAGGGCATGTCGGACCTCCTCCCCGACGGCTCCTACCGGGGCTGGGCCGACCTCCTGGCGGGCCGCATGTCCGCCGAGGCGCCCGGCTTCCGGTACGCCAACCTCGCCGTACGCGGCAAGCTGATCGGCCAGATCGTCGAGGAGCAGGTGGACGCCGCGGCCGGGATGGGCGCCGACGTCGTCACCCTGGTCGGCGGTCTCAACGACACGCTCCGCCCGAAGTGCGACATGGTCCGTGTGAAGGACCTCCTCACGGAGGCGGTGGAACGCCTGGCCCCGGCCTGCGGGCAGCTCGTCCTCATGCGCAGCCCCGGCCGCCAGGGCCCCGTCCTGGAGCGCTTCCGCCCCCGCATGGAGGAGCTGTTCGCGCACGTGGACACCCTGGCGACAAAACACGGCGCCCTGGTCGTAGACCTCTACAGCGCCCCCTCCCTCGCGGACCCCCGCCTCTGGGACATCGACCGCCTCCACCTCACCCCCGAAGGCCACCGCCGCGTCGCCGAGGCCGTCTGGCAGACCCTGGGCCACACCCCCGAGGACCCCGACTGGCGCACCCCCCTTCCCCCCACTCCCCCACCCACCTGGACCGCCCGCCGCACCGCCGACCTCCGCTTCACCCACCAGTACCTCCTCCCCTGGATCGCCCGCCGCCTCACGGGCCGCTCCTCGGGGGACGGCCGCACACCCAAGCATCCGGAGCTGCTGCCGTACGAGACACCGGCCCCGTGACCGGCGTCTCGTACGTTCCCACCAACCCCACCCCGGCCCTGGCCTGCGTGAATCGCCAGTAGAATCTGGTCACGTGACTACCGCTCCCGCAAAGCCCCGCATCCCGAACGTCCTCGCCGGACGGTACGCGTCCGTCGAGTTGGCCACGCTGTGGTCGCCGGAGCACAAGGTGAGGCTGGAGCGGCAGCTCTGGCTCGCGGTGCTGAAGGCGCAGAAGGACCTCGGGATCGAGGTGCCGGACGCGGCGATCGCGGACTACGAGCGGGTGCTCGACACCGTTGATCTGGCGTCGATCGCGGAGCGTGAGAAGGTCACGCGGCACGACGTGAAGGCGCGGATCGAGGAGTTCAACGACCTCGCCGGGCACGAGCAGGTGCACAAGGGGATGACGTCCCGGGACCTGACGGAGAACGTCGAGCAGCTCCAGGTGCGGCTGTCGCTGGAGCTGGTACGCGACCGCACGGTGGCGGTCCTTGCGCGGCTGGCGAAGCTCAGCTCGGAGTACGGCGAGCTGGTGATGGCGGGCCGTTCGCACAACGTGGCGGCGCAGGCGACGACCCTGGGGAAGCGCTTCGCGACGGCGGCGGACGAACTCCTCGTCGCCTACGCGCGCGTGGAGGAACTCCTCGGCCGCTACCCCCTGCGCGGCATCAAGGGCCCCGTCGGCACCGCCCAGGACATGCTGGACCTCCTCGGCGGCGACGCGGCCAAGCTCGCGGAGCTGGAGGACCGGATCGCCGGTCACCTGGGCTTCTCGCAGGCGTTCACGTCGGTCGGCCAGGTCTACCCCCGCTCGCTGGACTACGAGGTCGTCACGGCCCTCGTACAGCTCGCGGCGGCCCCCTCCTCGCTGGCGAAGACGGTCCGCCTGATGGCGGGCCACGAGCTGGTGACGGAGGGGTTCAAGCCGGGCCAGGTCGGCTCCTCGGCGATGCCGCACAAGATGAACACCCGCTCCTGCGAGCGCGTCAACGGCCTGATGGTGATCCTGCGCGGCTACGCGTCGATGACGGGCGAGCTGGCCGGCGACCAGTGGAACGAAGGCGACGTCTCGTGCTCGGTGGTCCGCCGCGTCGCCCTCCCGGACGCGTTCTTCGCGCTGGACGGCCTGTTGGAGACGTTCCTGACGGTGCTCGACGAGTTCGGCGCGTTCCCGGCGGTCGTCGCCCGCGAACTGGACCGCTACCTGCCGTTCCTGGCGACGACGAAGGTCCTGATGGGCGCCGTCCGCGCGGGCGTCGGCCGTGAGGTCGCGCACGAGGCGATCAAGGAGAACGCGGTCGCGTCGGCGCTGGCGATGCGCGAGCAGGGCGCCGAGCGCAACGAACTCCTCGACAAGCTCGCCGCCGACGAGCGCATCCCCCTGGACCGCGCGCAGCTCGACGCCCTGATGGCCGACAAGCTGTCCTTCACGGGCGCTGCGGCGGCCCAGGTCGCCTCGGTGGTCTCCCGGGTCGAGGAGATCGTCAAGCAGCGTCCGGAGGCCGCCGGTTACACCCCCGGGGCGATCCTCTGACCCGCCTCACCCAGGCCGACCTGGAGGCCGCGCGCGACCGCCTCGTCCCCGACGTGGCCGCGCCCGGCCTCCGCGTGCTGTTCTGCGGCATCAACCCCGGCCTCATGACGGCCGCGACGGGCCATCACTTCGCCCGCCCGGGCAACCGTTTCTGGCCGGTCCTGCACCTCTCCGGCTTCACCCCCCGCCTCCTGAAACCGGCCGAGCAGCAGGAGTTGCTGTCGTACGGCCTCGGCATCACGAACGTCGTGGCGCGCGCGAGTGCGCGGGCGGACGAGCTGTCCGCCGAGGAGTACCAGGAGGGCGGGCGTCTGCTGACCGCCAAGGTGAGCCGCCTGAAGCCGCGTTGGCTCGCGGTCGTCGGCATCACCGCCTACCGCGCCGCCTTCGGCGACCGGCACGCGCGCGTGGGGGCGCAGGAACGGACCGTCGGCGACACGCGTGTGTGGGTGCTGCCGAACCCCAGCGGGCTGAACGCGCACTGGACGGCGGCGACGATGGCGGAGGAGTTCGCGCGGTTGCGGGAGGCGGCGGAGGGGTGAGGTTCCGCCGGTGGGCGGGGACGAGCGCCGGGCGGGGACGAAGACCGAGCGGAAACGTTCACGCGTCCCGCTTCCGCACCCGCCACACCCCCGCCCCCAGAGCCATCGCGCCCCACAGCCCCGTCATCGCGAGCCCGGTCCACGGCTCGACCGCCGGATCGCTGTGCAGCACCGCCTGCCCCGCCCGGTCGGGGAACCAGTCCGCGACCGTCCCGGACACGTCGCCGACGACGAACGACACGATCAGCAGAAACGGTACGACGATCCCCAGCGCCGCCACCCCGCTGCGCAGGACGGCCGTGAGCCCGGCGGCGAGCAGTGCCATCAGCGTGAGGTAGATCCCGCAGCCCACGACGCCCCGCAGGCTCTCGGCCCACCCGAGACCGTCCCCCGTGAGCAGGGTGAGCGCGCCGGTGAGGTGCCCGACGGCCAGGACCGGCAGGGCGATCGCCGTCGCCTTCGCGGCGAACCAGCGCGTGCGGTCGGGTACGGCGGCGAGGGACGTCCGCAGGGCGCCGTCGCGGAACTCGGCGGACATGGCGTTCGTCCCGAAGGCGACGGCGGCGATCTGGCCGAAGGTGACGCCGAAGAAGGCCGAGAAGAGCGGGTCGTCGAGGCCGGCGTCCGCCCCGGCGAGGGCGGAGAAGGTGACCGTGACGAGAGGGATCACGGCGAGGGTGACGACCTGTGACCGCAGGGTGCGGATCTTGAGCCACTCGGCGTGCAGGGCGGGTGTGTACATGCGGGGCTCCTTAGGCGTGTGCGGTGAACTCGGTCTCGCCCGCGGTCAGGTCGAAGTACGCCTGCTCCAGCGTCCCTTCCTCGGCGGCGAGTTCGAGGAGGGGGACGCCCGCGTCGGAGGCGAGGCGGCCGACGTCGTCCACGCGCGCGTGGTGCACGGTCCAGTGCCCGTCGGGGTGTTCGTCGGCCCGGTGACCGGCGCGGGTGAGCGCGCCGACGAGGGCGGCGGGGTCCGTCGTCCGCACCCGTACGCGCGGGTGTACGCGCGCGTGGACGAACTCCTTGAGGGGGGTGTCGGCGAGGAGGCGGCCCCGGCCGAGGATGACCAGGTGGTCGGCGTAGGCGGCGGTCTCGGCCATGAGGTGGCTGGAGACGAGGACGGTGCGGCCCTCGTCGGCGAGGCGGCGCAGGAGGCCGCGGATCCAGACGATGCCCTCGGGGTCGAGGCCGTTGGAGGGTTCGTCCAGGAGGACCACTTCGGGGTCGCCGAGCAGCGCGGCGGCGATGCCGAGGCGTTGGCGCATGCCCAGGGAGTACGTCCGCGCGCGGCGTCCGGCGGCGGTGGTCAGGCCGGTCTCCGCGAGGACCTCGTCGACCCGGCGCGCGGGCAGCCGGTTGCTCGCGGCGAGCA
>NZ_JBTYMC010000266.1:0-9397 GCF_054880855.1 Streptomyces sp. S6
TGGCCTCACTGCGCGACGGCGACGACTCAGTCCGCTGGTACCCGTTCTAGAACGCCGCCGTTCCCACTCCGGAACAAGTCGGCCGAGCTGGACCGCCCGGGCGGCGGGACGGTCACCGTCACCGGTGTCCCGGCGATCCACGGCCCCGGCAGGCGTGAGGACGTCGAGCCGTTCTCGGGTCAGGTCGTCGGTTTCGTCCTCACCGGCGAGGGCCTGCCCACGGTCTACGTGAGCGGCGACAACGCCTCCCTGGACGCCGTGCGCGAGACGGCCGAGCGCTTCGCCCCCGTCGACACGGCCGTCCTCTTCGCCGGCGCTCCCCGCCTCCCCGGCCGCTACGACGGCGCCCCCCTCGTCCTGGACAGCGCACAGGCCGCCGAGGCGGCCCGGCTCCTGGAAGCCCGCCGTGTCGTGCCGGTCCACTACGACAGCTGGGCCCACTTCACCGAGGGGCGCGGAGAGTTGGTCGCGGCGTTCACGCAGGCCGGGCTGCTGGAGCGGCTCGACCTGGGCTGACGCCGGCCCCGGTACGAGATGCGGACGGCCGGGGAGGCGCGGGAACCTGGGAGGGAGCACGTGGTCTCCACCTCTCCGAGCGGGCCGTGCCTGAGCGGCGCACGGCCCTGGGCGGCGCCGGACCAGCGGATTCCGGCGCCGCCCGCTCTTCACCTCCCCGAGTGACGGCGAGCTGTCAGACGGAGACCGGATCCCCGGCGGGCTTCTCGCCCGAGTCGGCGGAATCGGCCGAATCAGCGACCGGCTCCGAGACCGGCTCGGCAGCCGGCTCCGCGACCGGTGCGTGATGGCTCCGCGTGAGCCCCTTGCGGTCGTAGGCCCGCGTGCCGAGGTACCCGGCGACGAGGCCCAGGACCAGCGTCACCGCCGAGGCGGTCACCGCGCGGCCGACGCCGCCGTCCCACGTCGCCCCGAAGTACAGGATCGACCGGGTGCCCACGTACACCTGGTGCACGGGCTCGAACTCGGCGAGGAAGCGGATGAACGGCGGCAGGGCCTCCAGCGGGGTGGTGCCGCCGGAGCTGGGCACCGCGAGGACGACGAACAGCAGCAGGCTGATCACCATGCCGAGCCCGCCCAACAGCGCGAGGATCGCCTGCGCGACCACGGCGACGGCGGCGATGACGAGGACACCGAGCAGCCAGAGCTGCCAGGGGTGGTCCAGCGGCATGCCGAGCCAGGCGGCGATCCCGAGGTAGGCGCTGCTGACGGCCACCGCGAGTCCGCCCATGACCGCCCACTTCAGCAGCAGCGTGGAGAGGCGGCTGCGCCCGGAGTGCTCGGCCATGCGGTAGACCGGCCCCCACTCCAGGGGGATGAACCCGAGCTTGGCGTCGACGAGGTTGGCGACGATCACGGACCCGGTGAACCCGGCGAGGACGAGCAGCAGGGCGTAGTAGAAGGCGGACAGGCCGTTGCCGGTGCCCTTCGGGACGGTGGCGTAGGGGGTGGTGCGCACGTCCAGCGGGGCGGCGAGGACGAGGCGTGCGGCGCCGGCCGTCTTCGGGGCGGCGGCGAGGAGCTGTCCGCCGACGGCCTCGTTGACGCTCGCGAGGGCCTTCGTGGCGTAGGCGTTGACGAGGGAGACGCTGGAGGTGTTGGCGAGGGGGTTGGTGTAGACGGTGACCTGGGGGCGGCTGACGTCCGCGCCCGGTCCGGCGAGGGCGCCCAGCTTCTGGCTGAGGTCGGCGGGCAGGACGATCGCGCCGTACAGCTTGCCCTCGCCCATCTGCTCGCGTGCCTCGGCGAGGTTCAGGGTGCGCAGGTCGAACTTGTCGTGGTCGGTGTTCTTGCGCAGACCCTCGGCGATCTTGGCGCCGGTGTCGCCCCGGTCGGCGTTGACGACGGCGACGGGGAAGCCGTCGAGGTGATCGGCGGAGTTGACCGAGCTGCCCAGGTAGAGGGAGGCGAGGGTCGCCATGATGACGGTGACGAGGACGGCGGGGGTCAGCCACAGCCAGATTCCTGGCCTGCCGGAGGCCTTCGCGTCGTTGTCGTGCTCCACTGCACCGATCCCTTCGAGGTGACCATTTTGGTTACTGGGTGACCAGAATGGTAACTTGACGCCATGAAGTCAAATCTGAAGCCCACCAGCGAGGAGATCGACCGCGCACTGATCGACGTCGCGGCCTTCGTGTTCGCCCAGCACGGGTTCGCGCAGGGGACGGTCCAGGGGATCGCCGACGCCTCCGGCTACTCCAAGGCCGCCGTGCTCAAGCGGCTCGGCTCGAAGGAGCGCATCCAGGACGCCGTCGTCGCCCACGCCGAGGACACCGCGGCGACGCTCGCGGCCGTCGCCGCCACGACTCCCGTCGGGCCCGAGCGCGACGCCGTGCTCGTCGAGGCGCTCGTCCGGATGATCGCCGAGCGGCCGGGCATGGGCGCGCTCGTCGTGGGGGCCTTCTGGCTGACCCGCGAGCCGGAGGTCATGGACCGGCTCTCGGGGGCTCAGCGCACGCTGATGGAGGCGTTCGGCCCCGACGCCCTCACCGACGAGGTGCGCCGCCTGCGGGTGGTGGCCGCGATCGGCGCGGTGACGGCCACGATGATGGCCAACCGCGACGAGCGGTGGACCGACCGCACGGACGTCGTCGTCGCGGCGGGCCTCGGAGCACTCGGGCACCGGCCCGGTCCGTAGCGCTGCCGCTCAGCGGCCTTCCGCGTACCCCGCCAGATTCGCCAGCGACGACGACATCCCGGTCTCGTGGTCGGCCCGCCCGATCCCGGACGGCACCCCGCTCGCGGTGACCGTCACCCGCGTGCCGCCGGGGACGGCCGTCAGCTCCCACGTCATCGTCATCGTCCCCGCGTACGCCGGGTCGTCGGACGCGAACACGGCTTCCTGGACGACGCGTTCGGGCGGGGTGAGGGCGGTGAAGGCGACCTCGACGACGTCGGTGCCGCCCGAGGTCTTGCCCGGGCCGCCGTCGGGGTCGAGGTAGGTGAGGGTCATCCGGAAGCCGCCGCCGGGGCGGGGGTTCCAGTGTTCGACGCGGCCCCGCATCCCGGCCGGCGGCAGCCACGCCTCAAGGGCTTCGCGGTCCACGAGGGCCGCGTAGAGGACGGTCGGGGAGGCGGCGATCACGCGGGTGACTCGGTCGGTCCTCGGCATGGGAGGAGCCTAGATGTCCCGTCACCCCCGGGCGACCGCCAGCGCGCCGTAGCCGACCCCCGTCACGAGGGCCGTCGACAGCGCCCCCAGCAGCCGCCCCTGCTCGAACCAGGTTCGGCGACGGCCGTCCGCACCGCCGTGATCGCCGGGACCGGGCCCGCGGTGCGGACGGACCTCGCGGAGGGGCAGCCGGTGGCGGTGGAGGTCGAGGGGGTGCCGCTGCGGCGGGTGCTGCGTGCCGCGTGGGCGCCGGGACTTCCGTTGTTCGGTCCGGCGGCGGAACTGCCGGCGGTGTCCCGGCGCGGGCTCGCCGAAAGACGGGTTTAGGGCCGGGATAACGGGATAACCGGCACTGCGGGAAATCGCTTTCCCTCACCGTTGAAGATCATGGTCCGCTCGGCCGCTCCGCGAAATCCGCCGTTTCACTCACCCCGAAACTTTTCGCGGCGGAATCACTCCTTCAACGACTGACTGTTCGTTCGGCGCCACTCCGGGCCGGCCACCCCGGTTCACCGCTCGAACAGGGGGCGAACAGGAGCGAATTCCAGCCTCGTCACCCCTCCCCTCCCCCACTCGGCGCGCACTGTCGAACCGTGTCGAACCGGCCCCGGGACACACCTGACGACCAGCCGTTCCACCCGCCGGCGGCGGGCCGTCCGGCGCCACCGACGATCATCGGTGCCCACAACTCGCTTACAGCCAGGGCGAGTTCACCTGCCACAACAGGAACGGACGATTCCGCGAGGTCAGCCGCGACCCTGTACGGATCCCGCCAGGTCGGCCGGAGTCGATCATCCGGCCGCCGCGGAACGCCGATCGATCATGATTCACCCCGCCCCACTAGGGCTTTTCCTGCTATTGACTCCCGAGTAATGACCGACCGGTCGATTCAGTCTCAAAACTTGCACACAAATTACCCACACCCTCTCTACACACTGGCACCGATGGTCTAGATTGACCGTGCTTCAGACGTTCGGAACAGTTCAAGCAGGAACGTCTTTTCTGGAGCCCCGGGAGGGGCCTCGGGTGCGGGGAGCACCCGGGGTTTCAGTGGGCTCCGCGCACCTCGAAAGTCCGGCGGGACAAACGACACCGCCGTCGATGAAAGCTGTCCAGGGGACGGGACACGGGGAGGGAACAGCACGGGAGGCGGGGGCCTTCCGAGGGGGAGCAACAGTGTGAGGCGAAGCCGTCGAACCACTGGGGACCTGGGGGGGTTCTGTGCAGCAAGGGGGGCTAGTCAGCCCTGTTCCGCCGGCGCGCAGGCGTCCGGCGAACGGGCCGGTCAGACAGTCCGGAACCGACTGGGAACAGCGCTACCGCCGTACCGTCATCGCCGGCGACACCGCGGCCACCGCCTTCGTGGTGGCCGCGATCGGCAACACGTTCGGGGCCCGGGACGCGGCCAACTGGCACGAGAAGTGGGGGATTCTCGCGTTCGGCACGGAAGTGCTGGTGCTGGGGGCCCTCGCGGTGAGCAGGGCGTGGGCACCGGCGGTCCTCGGTCAGGGTGCCGAGGAATTCCGCCGGCTCGGCCGCTCGCTGTTCGCGGCGACCGTCGTCCTCGCGCTCGGCGGGATCGCCCTGGCCTCCCGCAACATCAAGCTGTGGATCTTCGTCGCGATCCCGGCGATCACCCTCACCACCATGACGGCGCGGTACGTGCTGCGCCTGTGGCTGCACCGGCAGCGCAAGGAGGGCCGGTGTCTGCGGCCCGTGCTGGCCGCCGGGAGCCTCACGACGATGCGGGACCTGATCGGCCGCACCCGTAAGTTCCCGCACCTGGGCTGGCGGGTGGACGGCGTCTGCACGACGGACGGGCCCCGGCTCGACGGGGACCAGCTGGACGGTGTGCCGGTGGTCGGCAGGCTGGCGGACGCCGCCGGTCACGTCCACGAGGGCGGCTACCGGGTCGTCGCGGTCACCCCGGACCCGCACTGGTCGCCGGACCGGCTCCAGCGCCTGGCGTGGAACCTGGAGGGCAGCGACGCCGAGATGGTCGTGGCACCCGTGCTGATGGAGGTGGCCGGACCCCGGCTGCACATCGACGCGGTGCTCGGCATCCCGCTGCTGCGGGTCAGCATGCCGGCCTTCACCGGAGGGCGACGGGCCGTCAAGGGCGTCGTCGACCGGCTCGGAGCGGCGGCCCTGCTGGTGCTGTTCGCGCCGCTCATGGGGTGCGTGGCGCTCCTCGTGATGCTGGACAGTCCGGGCGGCGCGTTCTACCGGCAGCGCAGAGTGGGCAAGGACGGCCGCGAGTTCACGATCCTCAAGTTCCGCACGATGGTCGCCGGCGCGCACCAGGCACGGGCCGCGCTGGCCGACCGGGACGAGGGCGCCGGACTGCTGTTCAAGGTCCGCCGCGACCCCCGGGTGACCCGGGTGGGCGGGGTGCTGCGCCGGTACTCGATCGACGAACTGCCGCAGTTGTTCAACGTCCTCACCGGGTCGATGTCCCTGGTCGGTCCGCGCCCCCCGCTGCCGGAGGAGTCCGCCGCCTACGGGCCGGACATCCGGCGCCGGCTGCTGGTGAAACCCGGGCTCACCGGGCTGTGGCAGATCAGCGGGCGCAGCGACCTGTCCTGGGAGGAGGCGGTCCGGCTGGACCTGCGGTACGTGGAGGACTGGTCGCTCGCCCTGGACACGGTGATCTTGTGGAAGACGCTGCGTGCCGTGGTGCACGGGCAGGGGGCCTACTGATGCGCGAAGCGCCTGGGGGGAACGGGTCATGAGAGTCAGCGTTTTCGGGCTGGGCTACGTGGGCTGCGTGTCGGCCGCGTGCCTGGCCGGCATGGGGCACGACGTCGTCGGCGTCGACGTCAACCAGGTCAAGGTCGACCTGGTGAACGACGGCAAGGCGCCCGTCGTCGAGGAGCGGATCGGCGAGCTGATCGCCGGTGTCGTCCGCAGCGGTGCCTTACGGGCGACGACCGATGTCCGCGAGGCGATCGGGGACAGCGAGGTGTCCCTCGTCTGTGTGGGGACGCCGTCGGAGCCCAACGGGAGCCTGTGCACGACGTACTTGGAGCGGGTGACGGAGGAGATCGGGGCGGCGCTGGCCGAGCGGGGCGGGCGGCACACCGTGGTGTTCCGCTCGACGATGCTCCCGGGGACCTGCCTCAACCTGCTGGTGCCGATCCTGGAGAAGCACGCGGGGACGGCCGGGGTGGACATCGGGGTCGCGGTGAACCCGGAGTTCCTGCGCGAGGGCACCAGCGTGCGGGACTTCTTCGACCCGCCGAAGACCGTCATCGGGGAACTCGACACGGCGAGCGGCGACACGGTCCTGGAGCTGTACCGGGGGCTGCCGGGCGAGGTGTTCCGGGTGCCGGTGCCGACGGCGGAGGCCATCAAGTACGCGGACAACGCGTTCCACGGCCTGAAGATCGGGTTCGCGAACGAGTTCGGCGCGGTGTGCCAGGCCCTCGGGGTCGACTCGCACCAGGTGATGGACGTGTTCCTCGCCGACCGCAAGCTCAACATCAGCCCCGCCTACCTGCGCCCCGGGTTCGCGTTCGGCGGCTCCTGCCTGCCGAAGGACCTGCGCAGCCTGGTCCACGCCGCGCACCGGGCCGACGTGTCGGTGCCGATCCTGTCCCACGTCCTGCCGTCCAACGCCGACCACCTCCAGCGGGCGGTGGAGCTGGTCGAGCGGACCGGCAGGCGCCGGGCGGGCCTGTTCGGGCTGTCGTTCAAACCCGGCACCGACGACCTGCGCGAGAGCCCGCTCGTGGAGCTCGCGGAGCGGCTGTTCGGCAAGGGGTACGACCTGAAGATCTACGACGCGAACGTCAGCCTGTCGAGGCTGCTCGGCGCGAACCGGGAGTACATCGAGGGCCGGCTGCCGCACCTCGCGCAGCTCCTCGCGGACTCCGTCGAGGAGGTCCTCGACCACGCCGACGTCGTCCTCGTCGGCACCCGCGACCCGGAGGTCCTCGAAGCCCTCCCGCACGGTGAGGGGCCCGTGATCGTCGACCTCGTCCGCCTCCCCGACGCCGAGGTGCGCCGGGCCGAACAGGGGTACGTGGGCCTTGCCTGGTGACATGAGACGCGCGCTGATCCTGGTGGAGAACCTGTCGGTGCCGTTCGACCGGCGGGTGTGGCAGGAGTGCACGACCCTGCGGGACGCGGGCTGGGAGGTCCACGTCATCTGCCCGCGGGGTACGAAGCGGGACACCGAGGCGGAGGCGGTGATCGACGGGGTCCGCATCCACCGGTACCCGCTGAAGGCGGCGACCGGAGGGCCGTCCGGGTATCTCCGGGAGTACGGTTCGGCGCTGTGGCACACCCTGCGGCTCGCCCGCAGGGTCGGCCCGGTCGACGTCGTACACGCCTGCAACCCGCCCGACCTGCTGTTCCTGCCCGCGCTGTGGCTGAAGCGGCGCGGCGCGCGGTTCGTCTTCGACCAGCACGATCTGGTGCCGGAGCTGTACCTGTCGCGGTTCGGCCGGGGTGAGGACTTCCTGTACCGGGCGGTGTGCGCGCTGGAGCGGATGACGTACCGGGCGGCGGACGTCGTCCTCGCGACGAACGAGAGCTACCGGGACGTCGCGGTGCGCCGGGGCGGCAAGCGGCCCGATGACGTGTTCGTGGTGCGCAGCGCGCCCGACGCCGGGCGGTTCCATCCGGTGCCCGCCGAGGCGGAGTTGAAGCGCGGGAAGCCTCATCTGCTGTGCTATCTGGGGGTGATGGGCCCGCAGGACGGCGTGGACTACGCGCTGCGGGCGCTGGCGAGGCTGCGGGACGAGTGCGGGCGGTCCGACTGGCACGCCGTGTTCGTGGGCGGCGGCGACACGTTCGACGCGATGGTGGAGCTGTCGGGGCGGCTCGGGCTGTCCGGGCAGGTGGAGTTCACCGGGCGGATCCCGGACGCCGACCTCGCGCGCTACCTGTCGACGGCGGACGTCTGCCTCTCGCCGGACCCGCACAACCCGCTCAACGACGTGTCGACGATGAACAAGGTCCTGGAGTACATGGTGATGGGCCGGCCCATCGTCTCCTTCGACCTCAAGGAGGCGCGGGTGTCCGCCGGTGAGGCGGCGCTGTACGCGCCCGCGAACGACGAGTCCGCGTTCGCCCGGCTGATCGTCGAGTTGCTGGACGATCCCGACGGGCGGGCCCGGATGGGCAAGATCGGCCAGGGGCGGGTCGGCGGGCCGCTTGCCTGGCAGCACTCGCAGGCGTCCCTGCTCGCCGCGTACACCGCCGCCTCCCGTGCACCGGGGCGGAGGCCGCACCGTTGAGCGACGACACGATACGTCTGGTCACGATCGGCCGGATCATCCGCCGCCGGCGACGGCTGCTGGCCCTCCTCACGGTGGCGGGCGCGCTCGTCGGCTTCGGCGTCTCCCTGCTGCTGCCCGCGCAGTACACGGCGTCCGCGTCGGTGCTGCTGCCGGGGGCGTGGGAGCAGCGGCAGCTGCTGACGCAGACGCAGATCGCGACCAGTTCGGTGGTGGTCGACAAGGCCGCCGCCACTCTCGCCTGGCCCGGCGTCGACGGCCGTGACCTGCGGGAGCGGGTGAGCGCCTCGGCGACGGACGGGAACATCGTCCAGATCTCGGGGACGGCCGGGACGCCGGAGCGGGCGCAGCGGCTCGCCGACCAGGTGGCCCAGCAGTTCGTGGCGTTCGCGGCGCGGGTCGCGGGCGACAGCAGCGACCCGGAGGCGGCGGCACGCCCCGAGGAGCTGCGCCAGTTGGTGGAGCGGATCGGCCGCCGGATCACGGAGCTCGCGGACTCGGCCGATCCGGGGCGGACCGTGGAGAGCGTGCAGACCCGCACCGAGCTGGCGAAGCTGCGCACCTCGCTCCAGGAGGCCGTCAACAAGCTGGACCAGACGGGTCCGGCCGCCGAGAAGGCCAGCATGGTCGTGATGGGCCCGGCGCCCCGCCCGGACGGTGAGGCCCCGCCGACCCGGGTCCAACTCGTCGCGGGCGGCGCCCTGTTGTTCTTCCTGGTCTCGGTGATCGCCCATCTCACCGCCGCCCGGGTGAGCCGCAGGCTGCGCACCGAACCGGAGATCGCGAGGGCGCTCGGCACGACGGTCCTGGGCACGGTCGACGTCCCCGGTGGCCGTGTCGCGCGCCGCTCCCAGGGCCGGTTGCGGCGTCTCACCGGCGCCGACATCCGGTGGGACGTCCCCGTCCCCCGGGCGTCCGGGGACGAGGCCCTGCGTGTTCGTGTGCGCCGCGTGCGGGCTGGTCTACGAACTCGAACTCGTCGCGCTGGCCTCGTACTTGATGGGCGACTCGGTCACGCAGGCGTCCG
>NZ_JBTYMC010000267.1:0-9377 GCF_054880855.1 Streptomyces sp. S6
GTGCGCGCGGAGCGGGGTCGGGCGGTGGCGGTCCGGTGAGCGGGCGTGGCGCACGCGCGGTGCGGTCGTCCCGAGGCGCGTGCGGATCGCATGCGTGGGGGAGACGGCCAACCCCGGCCCACCCTCACCCCGGCGAAACGGAACAACCGGTGTCCGTGATGTGGACGCCCACATGATCGAGGGGGAATCAGGGGAGGACGTTCGAGGTGGGGTGGAACGATCTCGGGGGAGTTGGGCGTTGGAGTGGACAGAACGGGGGTGGGGCGGACGTGAGGCATGTGGAGGACGACGGGGTGCCGGTGGAGGTCAGCAGGGAAGGGCTGCCGGAGTGGCTGGAGCCGGTGGTGAGGGTGGTGGAGACGGTTCGGCCGGTGCAGCTCAGCCGGTTTCTGCCGCCGGAGGATGGGGGTGGGCGGCAGGCCGCCGTTCTCATTCTGTTCGGGGAGGGTGAGCGGGGACCCGAGCTGTTGTTGATGGAGCGTGCGAGTTCCCTGCGTTCGCATCCGGGACAGCCCTCGTTCCCAGGTGGCGCGCTGGACCCCGAGGACGGCGATCCACAGGGCGACGGCCCGTTGCGCGCGGCGTTGCGGGAGGCCGAGGAGGAGACGGGGCTGGATCCGGCCGGCGTCCAGATCTTCGGCGTCCTGCCCAAGCTGTACATCCCGGTCAGCGGCTTCGTCGTGACCCCGGTGCTCGGCTGGTGGCGTAAACCGAGCCCCGTGGAGGCCGTCGACCCCGCCGAGACGGCCCGCGTCTTCACCGTCCCCGTGGCGGATCTCACGGACCCCGCGCACCGGGTCACCGCCCTCCACCCCCTGGGCCACGCAGGTCCGGCATTTCTGGTCGAATCGGCCCTCGTGTGGGGGTTCACGGCCGGCGTCATCGACAGGCTCCTGCACTTCGCGGGCTGGGAGCTCCCCTGGGACCAGGACAAGCAGGTCCCGCTGGACTGGCGCGCATGACAGTGTGTCCCCCGGACGCGGAACTCTCTCCGCGCCCCTCACCGGAACCCGGGTCCCTCCCGGCGCCCGGAGAGAAGACGGAGACTCTCCACCCGACCCGTCGGACCGAAGGGGCCACCCGGCCGCTCACCCCGAGCACCGAACCGGCCCCCGACCCCGGCAGCCGGACCGGGCTCTCCGGCCGACCTCGGGAGAACACCGGGACCACGGCCACCCTCGACGGGACACCGGACCCTCCGGCGGCCCCGAACAGGAGGCCCCCGGCCGACCTCAGGCGGACGCCGGCACCCCCGGCGCACCCCCTGCGAGACGCCACCCCCGCCCACTCCCAGAGCGACACCGGACTCTCCGGCCCACCTCAGGGGACCACGGGCACACCTGGCGGCCCCCTGGGCGGACGCCGAGAATCCCGGCGGATTTCAGGGGAACGCCGAGACTTCCGGCCGCCCCCTGGGGGACGCCGGGGTCCCTGGTGGTCCTCGGGGGGACGCCGGGGTCCCTGGTGGTTCTCAGAGGAGCGCCGGGAATCCTGGCCCGCCTCGGAGGGGCGGCGGGAACCCCGGTCGGCTCAGGAGACGTGCCGGCTTCCCCGGCCGACCCCCTGGGAAACGCCGGAGCCCCCGGCCGTACCCCCGGGCGACGCCGGACCCCCGGCCGAGCTCAGGGGAACGCCGGGAACCCCCGACGGGGCCTGGGGGACCCGTCGGCCGACCTGTGGTGAGGGCGAGTTGAATAGGCGAGGCGCCGAGCGGTGAACGTGCTGGACATCCTGTTGCTGGTGGCGGCTGTGTGGTTCGCGGTCGTCGGCTACCGCCAGGGCTTCGTCGTCGGCATCCTGTCGGTCGTCGGATTCCTGGGCGGCGGACTCGTCGCCGTGTACCTCCTGCCGGTCATCTGGGACGCTCTGACCGACAGTTCGGAGGTCAGTACGACGGCCGCGGTCGTCGCCGTCGTCGTCGTGATCGTCTGCGCGTCGATCGGGCAGGCGCTGACCACGCACCTCGGCAGCAAGCTGCGCCGGTTCATCACCTGGTCCCCGGCGCGCGTGCTGGACGCGACGGGCGGGGCGCTCGTCAACGTCGCGGCGATGCTGCTGGTGGCCTGGCTGCTGGGCTCGATGCTGGCGCAGACGACGCTGCCGACGCTCGGCAAGGAGGTCCGCAGCTCGAAGGTGCTGCTGGGGGTCTCGGAGACGCTCCCGGTCCAGGCGGACACCTGGTTCAAGGACTTCACGTCGGTCCTCGCGCAGAACGGCTTCCCCCAGGTCTTCTCCCCCTTCTCCAACGAGCCGATCCGCGAGGTCGACCCCCCGGACCCGGCGCTCGCCGCCAGCCGGGTCGCGGTGACCGCCAAGCGGTCCATCGTCAAGGTGATGGGCACCGCCGAGAGCTGCGGCAAGGTCCTGGAGGGCACCGGCTTCGTCTTCGGCGAGCGGCGGGTGATGACCAACGCGCACGTCGTCGGCGGCGTCGCCGAACCCACCGTCCAGATAGGCGGCGAGGGCCGCAAGTACGACGCGAAAGTCGTCCTGTACGACTGGAAGCGCGACATCGCCGTCCTGGACGTCCCCGACCTCGACGCTCCGGTCCTGCGCTTCACGACGGACGACGCCGACAGCGGCGACGGCGCGATCGTCGCCGGGTTCCCCGAGAACGGCGCGTACGACGTCCGTGCCGCGCGCGTGCGCGGGCGCATCACGGCGTCCGGCGCGGACATCTACAAGCGCGGCACGGTCCGACGGGACGTCTACTCCCTGTTCGCGACCGTCCGTGAGGGCAACTCCGGCGGCCCCCTGCTGACCCCCGACGGCAAGGTCTACGGCGTCGTCTTCGCGAAGTCCCTGGACGACCCGCAGACGGGGTACGCCCTGACCGCCGACGAGATCCGGCAGGACATCACGGAGGGCCGTACGGCGTCGCAGCAGGTCGACAGCGACAACTGCGCGTTGTGAGGGGCAGCGTGGGTGAGGGTCAGCCGCGTGGGTGGCGCAGGCGCACCGAGACCCAGCGGGCCCTGCGGCGCAGGATGCGCGGAATGCCCACCCGGAGGTCGCTGCCCGGCACGTCCGGGTCGCTGCCTCGCTGGTGGGGGCTCAGGCCGTCGGCCGAGCGGCGGGTGCGTGCTGTGTCACTGTCGTGCGTCCAGCCCATACCCCGACGTCTGCCCCTGCCCCAAGGTCGATAACCTCCCCGGGACCGGGGAATCGGCCTGTGCATCCGGGATATGACCGTTCGTGAGACACCCGTTCCCATTCGGCCACCGGGCGCACGGAATCAGTCATACGGAGAGCGTCGAAACGATCACGCAGGGTGCCTTGAAACGGTCACGCGGGGAGTGCCGAAACGGTCAGAAACGGACTCACCGATCAGGCTCGGGATCCTTCAGCCAGTTGACCAGTTCCGTCGAGAACGCCACCGGGTCCTCCTCCTGCGGAAAGTGCCCGAGCCCGTCGAACAGCCGCCACCGGTACGGCGCTTCGACGTACTCCGCGCTGCCCGCCGCGCTCCGGGCGCGCGAGACCGGGTCCAGGGAGCCGTGCAGGTGGAGCGTCGGGACGCGCACCGGCCGCTTCATCCGGCGGTAGAACTGCACGCCGTCCGGCCGGGCCAGGGAACGCACCAGCCAGCGGTACGGCTCGATCGAGCAGTGCGCGGTGGACGGGATGCACATCGCGCGCCGGTACACCTCCAGCGCCTCCTCGTCCGGCGGCACCGGCCCCGACCACTCCCGGATCAGCTCGCCGACCAGCGCACCGTCGTCTGCGACGAGCCGCCGCTCGGGCAGCCAGGGCCGCTGGAACCCCCAGATGTGTGAACTCGCCGCCGTCTGCTTGACGTCGGCGAGCATCGCGGAGCGCCACCGCCGGGGATGCGGCATCGAGGCGACCGCGAGGCGGCGGACGAGCTTGGGGCGCATGGCGGCGGCCGTCCACGCCAGGTAGCCGCCGAGGTCGTGCCCGACGAGCGCGGCGTCCGGCTCGCCGAGGGAGCGGATGACGCCGGTGATGTCGAGCGCGAGGTTCGCCGGGTCGTAGCCGCGCGGGGTGCGGTCGCTGCCGCCGACCCCGCGCAGGTCCAGGGCGACCGTGCGGAACCCGGCGTCCGCGAGCGCCGTCAGCTGGTGCCGCCACGTCCACCAGAACTGCGGGAAGCCGTGCACCAGCAGCACCAGCGGGCCTTCGCCCGCCTCCGCGATGTGGAAGCGCGCGCCGTTCGCGGCGACGTCCCGGTGGAGCACCTTGGTCCCGTCGGGGAGCGTGTCCGGTCGTACGACTGTCGAGGGCTCCGTCATGACGTCGAGCGTGCCACAGCCTCGACGGCCTTCGGGGACGTCTCCGGGGCGAGTTCGGGCCGGGGGTGCGGCTTCGCGTTCTGGAGGACGCCGGCGGTCTCCTTCATGGAGGCGGCGACCTTCTGCGGGCCCTTGCTCTTCGCGGTCTTCTTGAACATGGCCACGGAGACCAGGGCGAGCAGGACGGTGAGCAGGACGTTCGCGGCGAAGGAGAGCAGGAAGCACCACGCGAGGTTCCAGCCGCCGTCGCCGTTGTGGCCGCCGGTCCAGGCGTTGATGCCGTAGGCGAGGGCGAAGCTCAGCATCGGCAGGGAGAACAGGAACACCACCGCCGCGACGATGATCACCGCACTGCCCACCGCCCCCCGCTTCACGTCCTGCTTGAGCTGCGCCTTCGCCAGCGCGATCTCGTCGTGCACCAGCGCGGACATCTCGGCCGTCGCGGAGGCGAACAGCTGGCCGACACTGCGTTCGGCGCCGACCGGGCTGTCGTCGGGTGCGCTCATCGCGTTCTCCCTGTTGTTCATGTGCTCTCGATTTGTACCGTCCCGTCAGATCATGCCGGACGGCCGTCCCCGGCGCCCGTCCCGCCCGGCACTTCGGCGGTCATGTCCCGGGCGATACGGCGGTGCTCGGCGGCCTTCCGCTCGTGGATCTCCGCCATCCGCAGGTGGTGGGCCGGGTCGTCCGCCTCGTACACGTCCGGGATGCCGTCGCCGTCCTCGTCGCGCTCCTCGTCCTCGGCGAGCCGCCGGTAGCGCGCGTTGCGCAGGCGCAGCAGGACGGTCGCGCAGCCCGCCGAGATCAGGGAGCCGATGAGGACGGCCGCCTTCACCTCGTCCGTCAGAGCCGCGTCCCCGTCGAACGCCAGCTCGCCGATCAGCAGCGACACGGTGAAGCCGATCCCCGCGAGCGAGGCCAGCGCGAAGACGTCCGCCCAGGCGAGATCCTCGCTGAGGGAGGCCCGCGTGAAGCGTGCGGTGAGCCAGGTCCCGCCGAAGAT
Organism: Streptomyces sp. S6; assembly: GCF_054880855.1. Classification (NCBI taxonomy): domain Bacteria; kingdom Bacillati; phylum Actinomycetota; class Actinomycetes; order Kitasatosporales; family Streptomycetaceae; genus Streptomyces; species Streptomyces sp. S6. Next base: position 5,257 of record NZ_JBTYMC010000267.1, read on the forward strand.
GCCGACGGTCTTGCCGACGACCAGACCGAGGACGACACCCAGCGTCTCCGGCTTTCCGAACACGTCCCCGAGCGCCCCGCCGGACACCGTCACCCCGGCGCTGAACAGCGCGAACAGCGGGACGGCGAGCCCCGCCGACACCGGCCGCACCAGGTGCTCGACCCGCTCCCCGGGCGACCTCTCCTCCCCGCCTCGCGTCGTGCACCGCAGCATCAGGCCCATCGCGACACCGGCGATCGTCGCGTGGACGCCGCTGTTGTACATCAGGGCCCAGACGACGACGGCGAGCGGGACGTACACGTACCAGCCCCGGACGCCCTTCCTCAGCAGCACCCAGAAGACGACCAGCCCCGCCACCGCCCCGCCCAGCGCCGCGAAGTTCAGTGAGCCCGTGAAGAAGACGGCGATGATCAGGATCGCGAACAGGTCGTCCACCACGGCCAGCGTCAGCAGGAACGCCCGAAGGGCGCTCGGCAGGGACGTCCCGATCACGGCGAGCACGGCCAGCGCGAACGCGATGTCCGTGGCGGTCGGCACCGCCCACCCCGCGAGTGAGCCGCCGCTACTGCCGTTGACGACGGTGTAGACCAATGCCGGTGCGGCCATCCCGCACAGCGCGGCGACGACCGGCAGCGCGGCGGCCTTCGGGTCCTTGAGGTCCCCGGCCACCAGCTCGCGTTTCAGCTCGATCCCGGCGACGAAGAAGAAGACGGCCAGCAGACCGTCGGCGGCCCAGTGGGCGACGGACAGACTGAGCCCGAGCGCTCCCGGCCCGAGGTGGAAGTCGCTGACGCTCGCGTAACTTCCCTTGAGCGACGGGACGTTCGCCCACACCAGCGCCCCCACCGCCGCGAGCAGCAACAGCACGCCGCCGACCGTCTCCGTGCGCAGCGCGTCCACGACGAACGTCCGCTCGGGCAGCGAGAGGCGGCCGAGGAACTTGCGGGGGGCGCGGGGCGCGGTCACGGGGTACCTCCGGTCTCAGGGCATGCGTCTACACATGCCGACCAGACTTCCCGGCGCACCATGCCGCGATCTTGACGCGACCTTTACCAGGGTACCGAAGGCTGCGGCGGGGGTCATACGGGAGCGGGGAGGAGTACGCCCCTTCGTTCAGCCCGCCCACGCACACGAAACGCCCCCGACACCTTCCTCGGTGCCGGGGGCGTCGTCGTGGTGGAGGGCCGTCAGTCCTCGCTCGGTGCCGCCGGGAGCTTCGCCTGGATGAGGTCCATGACCGTCGAGTCGGTCAGGGTCGTGACGTCGCCCATTTCGCGGTTCTCCGCGACGTCCCGCAGGAGGCGGCGCATGATCTTGCCGGAGCGGGTCTTGGGGAGTTCGGCGACCGGGAGGACGCGCTGGGGCTTGGCGATGGGGCCGAGGGTGGTGCCGACGTGGCCCCGGAGTTCGGCGACGAGATCGGCGCTCTCCGAGGCCGTGCCGCGCAGGATGACGAACGCGACGATGGCCTGGCCGGTCGTCTCGTCGGTCGCGCCCACCACGGCCGCCTCAGCCACCGCCGGGTGCGAGACCAGCGCCGACTCGACCTCCGTCGTCGAGATGTTGTGCCCGGAGACGAGCATCACGTCGTCCACCCGGCCGAGCAGCCAGATGTCGCCGTCGTCGTCCTTCTTCGCGCCGTCGCCCGCGAAGTACTTGCCCTCGAAGCGCGACCAGTACGTGTCGATGAACCGCTGGTCGTCACCCCAGATGGTGCGCAGCATCGACGGCCACGGCTCGGTGAGGACGAGATAGCCGCCGCCCCCGTCGGGCACCTCGTTCGCCTCGTCGTCGACGACGGTCGCGGAGATACCCGGCAGCGGCGTCTGCGCGGAACCGGGTTTCGCCTCGGTGACTCCGGGAAGCGGCGAGATCATCATCGCGCCGGTCTCGGTCTGCCACCACGTGTCGACGACCGGCGTCGTGTCCGCCCCGATGTTCTTGCGGTACCAGACCCACGCCTCGGGGTTGATCGGCTCCCCGACGGACCCGAGCACCCGCAGCGACGACAGGTCGAACTTCGCGGGGATGTCGTCGCCCCACTTCATGAACGTCCGGATCGCGGTCGGCGCCGTGTACAGGATCGTCACCTTGTACTTCTGGACGATCTCCCAGAACCGCCCCAGGTGAGGCGTGTCCGGGGTGCCCTCGTACATCACCTGCGTCGCGCCGTTGGCCAGCGGTCCGTACACGATGTACGAGTGCCCGGTCACCCAGCCGACGTCGGCCGTGCACCAGTAGACGTCCGTCTCCGGCTTGAGGTCGAAGACCGCGTGGTGCGTGTAGGCGACCTGCGTGAGGTAGCCGCCGGAGGTGTGCAGGATGCCCTTGGGCTTACCCGTGGTACCTGAGGTGTACAGGATGAACAGCGGGTGCTCGGCATCGAACGCCTCGGGCGTGTGCTCGGCCGACTGCCGGTCCACGATGTCGTGCCACCACACGTCCCGGCTGTCGTCCCAGGCGACCTCCTGCCCGGTCCGCCGCACCACCAGCACGTTCCGCACACCGCCGCCGCGCCCGACCGCGTCGTCCACCGCCGGCTTCAGCGCCAGCGGCTTGCCGCGCCGGTGGCCACCGTCCGACGTGATGACGAGCTTCGCGTCGGCGTCCTCGATGCGTGTCGCCAGCGCGTCCGCCGAGAAGCCGCCGAAGACGAGCGAGTGCGGGGCGCCGATACGGGCGCAGGCCAGCATCGCGATCGCCGCCTCGGGGATCATCGGCAGGTAGATCGCGACCCGGTCGCCCTTGACGACACCCAGCTCCAGCAGCGCGTTCGCCGCCTTGGAGACCTCGTCCTTCAGCTCGGCGTAGGTGATCGAGCGGCTGTCGCCGGGCTCGCCCTCGAAGTGGATCGCGACCCGGTCGCCGAGGCCGGCCTCCACATGGCGGTCGACGCAGTTGTAGGCGACGTTCAGCTCGCCGTCCGCGAACCACTTCGCGAACGGCGGGTTCGACCAGTCCAGCGTCTCGGTCGGTTCCTTGGCCCAGCTCAGCCGGCGGGCCTGCGCCGCCCAGAAGCCGAGCCTGTCAGCCTTGGCCTGTTCGTACGCCTCGGCCGTGACGTTGGCGTTCGCCGCCAGGTCCGACGGCGGAGCGAAGCGCCGCTCCTCCTTGAGGAGGTTGGCCAGGCTCTCGTTGCTCACGACATCTCCCTTTCCCAGGGTGTCCGTTGTGTCCCAGGCCACAGCTCATCAGACCCGGAGGGCGATGACAAGAGTCGGCCGATCAGTGGTTTAGACCTTTCCAGGTCCTGGACCGGCCAGGTCATTCGTACCCACGGATGTCGTGGTGGGGGAGTTCAGGGGGTGTAACACCTTTCACACTCCGGAGGGTTGGGGTTCGAATTGCCGACACAGGATCAGCCGCTCCTCTCCGCCGCTCCCACATGGTCGAAGAGCGTCCCCCTGCGGGACTCCGTCAGCAGGTACGCCTGCGCCTCACCCACGTGGAAGTACATGCCGTGCAGCTCCAGCGTCCCGGCGGCGAGCGAGCGGGCCACCGACTCGTGCGCCCGCAGGTGCTCCAACTGCTGGACGACGTTGGTCAGCGAGAGCTGCTCCACCGCGTCCGCCGGCGCCCGCCCGGCGAGCCTCGCCCAGGCGCGGCTGTCGTCGGCCATCCGCTCCAGACTCGGCCGCCCGTGCCGTAGCCACCGCTGGAGGGGCGTCCGCGCGGTGCCCTGCCGGGCGGTCGGCGACTCGGATTTCAGCAGCGCCTGCATCGCCCCGCACCCCGAGTGCCCGCACACCGTGATCGACCGCACCTCCAGCACGTCCACCGCGTACTCGATCGCCGCCGCCACCGAGTCGTCCCCGCTCTCCGCGCCGGGCAGCGGCACGAGATTGCCGACGTTGCGGACGACGAAGAGGTCACCCGGCCCGCTGGAGGTGATCATCGACGTGACCAGCCGGGAGTCCGCGCACGTCAGGAACAACTGCGCCGGCCGCTGCCCCTCCTTCGCGAGCCGCGCGAGCTCGCCCCGGACGCGGGGGGCGGTGTTCCGCTGGAACGCGCTGATCCCTCGGGCGAGTTGGTGGGCGCTGGGCGGGGGGACGGGGGTGGCGGGGGCGGGGTTCGTGGGGGTGCCGGGGGGTGTGGCGCCGGAGGCGTGGGGGCGTTCG
>NZ_JBTYMC010000268.1:0-9349 GCF_054880855.1 Streptomyces sp. S6
CGGCCGTCCACCCGCCCGGCACGATCCCCGCACCGGCCGCCGCCGCACCGGCGGCGAGGAGCCGTCTGCGTGTCACCTCGGACATGTCGTTCTCCCTTCAGGGGCCGGAGCGGGTCGCGGGCTTGGGCACTGGCAGGCCGCAGGTGAGAGCCGCCACGGCCTGAGCGCTCGCGTCGCCCGACCGGCCGCCACCGGAACCCTCCCGAAGCGTGGTCCGTGCCGGGTCCTGTGTCACAGGCCGGTCGGCGGGATGCCGAGCCGGCGCGGAGCTTGCCCGCTCCGCGCCGGCCCCCTCCCAGATCGCCCGTGCGGCAGGCATGTCAGCGTCATGCCGCTGCCGTGGCGTCTGGAAAGCCTCACTCCCGGGTGTCGCCCGGGTATCCGGTCAGCAGGCCGAGACGATGACGGCGGTTCGTTCATCACCGGCACCCAATCCGTTGATCGCTCTTCGGCTTTCGCTTTCACAGGCCATGAATTTTCACAGGTTGTGAATGGGGAGCGTCACGCGTCGACGACTAGAGATTGACAGACTGCCATGGTCCATTCAAGAGGTAAACCGTCGGTATATGCGGGCGACTTCGCACCACCTTTTCCAGCGGCGAATCGAAGTGCGGAACGCGTGTAATTCGCGGCGCTTTTCGTTATCGGCGGCCGACTCGAACGGTCGCCTCTCAGCGGAGCGCGCCCAGGGCGGCGATCAGCCGTTCCAGGGGTACCAGTTCACCGGCGGCCCGGCCGCAGTCCGCGCAGGTGCGGGTGTGCCGGGTGATGCGCTTGCGCCACAGCGTGCTCGGCACGCCGTCCCAGCCCCTCAGCGCGGCGGTCAGCCGGGGGCAGCGGGGGTCGGCGTCCAGCGCGGCCACGAGGTGCCGGCTCAGCTCCAGTTGGCCGCGCATCCGTTGGACGCGCACACCCGTGTGCGCCACGCTCGTGCCCAGTTCGGCCGCGAGCTTCGCCCGGGTCAGCCGGCCCGTGGTCTCCAGCCACCACAGCGACAGCAGCGTCCGGGCGTCCGGGTCGAGCCATCGGCTGGCGCGGACGGTCTCGCGCCGGTGACCGGACAGTTCGACGTGGATCAGGGCCAGGTTCTCGGCGTCGGCGTCCGGCGGGCCGGTCACGCGGTCGAGGGGGGCGGTTCGTTCGGCGTCCGCCCGGCGCCGGTGCAGGTGGGTGCTGATCTGCCGGGTCGCGATCGTGACGAGCCAGGACCGGAAGCACTCCGGGGCGCGCAGTGTGCGCAGTTCGGGCAGGGCCCGCAGCATCGTCTCCTGCACGACGTCGTCGACGTCGGAGGGCTCGCCCAACGCCCTGCGCACGATCGCGTACACCAGTGGCAGGTACGCCGTGGCCAGGTCGTCCAGCGCTCGTGGGTCGCCGGACTGCGCGGCGACGACCAGGTTCGTCTCGTCGGTTCGGGGGTGCTCGGCCGGTGGTGCCTCACGGCCCGTCATCGCCCCGGCCGTCCGCCGTCGACGCGTCTGCGGCGATCCCCGCCTCGTCGGGGATCCGTACGTAACGCCTCGGTCGCGAGGGTGCGGGCCCCGCGGTGCACAACCGTTCTCATCGATCCTCCATCCCATGAGGTCGAACGTCCCTTCCCCAGCCGCACCGTGAGAGAGGACGAGCCCGGCGGCCGAAGCCGAGGAGGAACGCAACTCGTATGACGTATGTAACTCGTATGACGTATGACGTCAACCGGATGGCGTACAGTTGGGCAGCATCCGTGGTGCGCCACGCGTCCCAGGGGGTGTCCATGACGGCTGCACCGCAGTCATCCGCAGGGGCTTTCGAGGCTCCCGCCTGGAGCCGGCGCCCGGCGAATCTCGCCGCCGCGCTCACGGCCGAGCTGGTGGAGCGGATCGTCCGCGGAGTCCACCCGTCCGGCTCGCCGCTCCCCTCCGAGCCCGTTCTCTGCAAGACCTTCTCGGTCAGCCGCACCGTGGTGCGCGAGGCGGTGAAGATCCTTCAGGAGAAGGGGCTGGTGCAGGTCCGGCAGGGCGCCGGTACGACGGTCACCCCGCCCGCGATGTGGAACATGCTCGACGAACTGGTCCTCGGCGCGACCATCGCCGAGGACGAGAGCCTGGCGATCCTCGACCACCTCGTCGCGACCCGCCGCGCGCTGGAGTCCGACATGGCGAACGTCGCCGCCCGCCTGGCGGACGCCGAGGTGCTGGAGCGGCTGCGCGCGCTGGTGGAGCGGATGGACGAACTCGTCGACGACCCCGCCGCGTACCAGGAGGAGGACCGGGCGTTCCACGACACCGTCATGCAGGCGTCGGGCAACCGCATCGGCCGTGCCGTGGTCCGCTCGCTGGAGCGCCAGGTCGTCGACTCCGCCCGGTACACGGGCCGCACCGGCCGCGCCTTCTGCGTCGCGTCCAACAACGGGCACCGGCACATCTACGAGCAGATCGCCTCGCACGACCCCGAGGGCGCGTCCGAGGCGATGTTCACCCACATCACCGAGGCGTGGGTGGTGCGCCGCAGCGGGCCGGGCGAGCCGACCCTGCTGCGGCGTTAGAGGCGGCTTCTACCGCATCGTCCACTGCTGGTTGGCGCCGGAGTGGCAGGACCACAGGTTGATCCGGGTGCCGTTGGCGGTGCCGCTGCCGCTGGCGTCGAGACACAGCCCGGACTGGACGCCGGTGACGGTGCCGTCGGTCCCCACGTTCCACTGCTGGTTGGCCTGCCCGTTGCAGTCCCAGACGATGACGGCCGTCCCGTTGGCCGTGCCGCCGCCGCTCGCGTCGAGGCACTTGTCGCCCGGGACGGTCAGCTGCTTGCCGGCGGTGTAGGTCCAGGTCTGGCCCACCGCGCCGGTGCAGTCCCACAACTGGGCCTGAGTGCCGTTCGCCGTACTGGAGTTGGGGAGAGACAGGCAACGCCCGGACTGCGCGCCCACGATCTGCCGGGCCGGCTGCGGGGTGGTGCCGCCCTGCGGTCCGGCGGACGCCATCACGTTCTGTGCGCCGGAGGGCCAGTTGCCGTTGGTGACCGTCGTGTTGCCGGAGACGACGTTGCCCCGGTCGCCGTTGGTCACGTTCGTGCTGCCGTTGGTGGACCAGTTGTCGGTGACGGTCCAGTTCCCCATGTTCTCGCCGCCGCCGTAGTTGGCCGTCGCCCACGTACCGGTGTTGGAGAAGACGTTGTTGGTGGCCTTGTAGTACTTGGAGCCCTCGTCGAAGTACAGCCCGAAGTATCCGTTGGTCCGCTGGCAGTAGTTCCGGCTGATCTGTGCGTTCGGGTTCCAGCCGAGCGTGTAGATGCAGCCGCCGTCGTTCATCTGCTGCATGACGTCGTGGATGTAGTTGCCGATGAGGCGGTTGCCGGACGCGGTGGTCGGCGTCGTGTAGCGCGGCTGGTAGTTGTACAGGCCGCGGTTCGCGTAGTGGTTGCTGCCGCCCGCGTCGTTGGAGCCCCAGCCGTATCCGATCGACATGCCGGAGTACGGCATGTTGTAGACCTCGTTCTGGGAGACGTCGGTGCCTGTGACGTAGGTGGTGAGGACGGAGACGATGCCCCGGTAGTCCGCCCCGAGGTCGTGGATGCGGTTGTTGCTGACGGTGATGTTCTTGTTGACCATGCGCTGGTCGCCGGGGTGGTGGGCGTCGGCCTGCACGCCGCCCACCAGGACTCCGCCGGCGGAGCTGCGGGCGATCTCCGACCGGGTCACCGTGATGTCGGCCGCGCCCAGACCGACGCCGCTGGCGTGCGCGTTGGCGTCGTTGCCGATGCCGATGGCCGTCTGGCCCAGGTTGACGAACCGGGAGTCGCTGAAGGTGATGGTGTTCGCGGCGGAGATCTGCACGGCGGCGGGCATCTGCTGCCAGTGCGGCCGGGCGGCCTCGAACTGGGTGCAGCCGCTGTGGCAGGAGTCGAAGCCGGGCCAGTTCCAGGTGCCGGAGATGTAGGCGCCGGTCTGCTGGTCCGCGTACCCCTGGTTACTGCTGGGGCCGAGCCAGCTCGTGCCGGTGAAGGTGATGCCGCTGAACGTGATGTGGTGCGCGGGCTCGCTGTAGGTGCCGCCGAGGTTCACCAGGGACTGGAGCGTCGGCAGCTCCACGTCGGCGGTGCTCATGTTCTGTCCGGCCAGGGGTTTGTAGTACAGGGTTCTGGTGGTGGGGTTGAGGTACCACTCGCCGGGCGCGTCGAGGAATTCGTACGCGTTGGCCAGGTAGAGCGGGCCGGCCCGGAACGGCCTCATGAGGGTGTCGTAGCCGAAGTTGTTGTTGTTCCACGCCGGCTGCTGCATCGTCAGGAAGTTGCCGCTGATGCTCTGCACCGGTGAGTAGCGGTCGGTGAAGGAGTTGACGCCTTCCACCTCGACCCGGTTCTGGTTCGCGAGGTTGTTCAGGTAGCCGAGTGCGCTGCTGGTGAACCTCATTCCGGTGCTGGAGGCCGTGAAGTCGGCCCGGTTGACCTGGGTGCGGGCGCGGGTGGCGATGGCGCCGTCGACGTAGAGCTGTCGGGCGTCGACGCCTGCGGGGACGTCGGCCTTCCAGATGTTCTTGCCCGAGTCGGCCACCGTCCAGCCGGTGATCGCGCGGGCGCCGGTGATCACCGGGCGGGCGGACGGGGCGGCCTGCCACTTGACGGTGTGGCCGTTCGAGCCGGAGTCCTCCGCCGTCAGCCGGAAGGGCTGGGCCAACCGGTACACGCCGTCGGCCAGTTGGACGACGATGTCGTCGGACATGGAGTCGTTGAGGGAGCGCACGGCCGTCTGCGCGCCCGTCAGTGAGCACGGCTGCGCGCTGGAGCAGTCGGTGCCGGTGCCGGTCGGTGAGGCGTACAGGGTGAGGGGGGCCGCGGCGGCGGGGGCGGGGAACGCCACCAGGGCGGTCGCGGCGAGACCGCCGGTGGCCACTGCGGTCAGCAGCCGCCTTCGGAGCGTGAGGGGCGTCAGTGGGGTGGACACGTTGTCTCCTTAAGGGCACTCAGGACGGTGCGGAGGTAGGCCAGCCCGTCCCGGGCGAGAGCGTCCTGCGTCGGGGCGAGCGGGCGCCAGATCGAGGCGGCGGTGGCGATGGACGCGTTCTGCGCGGTGAACGACTCGATGCACACCGCGCCGCCGTAGCCGGCCTTGGCCAGGCCGCCGAGGAAGCGCGGCCAGTCGAAGTGGTCGGCGCCCGGTGCACCCCGGTCGGTGCCGCTGACCTGGACGTGCTTGATGTGCGGGCCGGCCGTGCCGAGCGCCCCGTAGGGGTCGGCCTCCTCGATGTTCATGTGGTAGGTGTCGATCATGAGGCCGACGTTCGCGGGCAGGCCGTCGATCAGCTCCACCGCCTGCTCGACCGTGTTGACGACGCTCGTCTCGTAGCGGTTGAGGGCCTCCACGCCGATGCTCACGCCCCGCTCCCCCGCGTGGTCGGCCACGGGTCGCAGGGCGCGGCGGACGTCCGCGTAGCAGGTCGCGCGCTCCCCCGGTGTCATGCGCCAGGTCCGGCCCACCGAGGCGTAGACGGGGCCGCCGACGCAGGGGGCGCCGACGGCCGCCGCGTGGTCCACGCAGGTTCTCAGGTAGGCCGCGGTGGAGGCGACGGTCTCCGGGGGCGCGTTGACGAGGTCGCGTCCGGGTGAGGTGACGGCGCAGACGCCGGCGGCGCGCAGACCGTGGGCCGCGAGGAGGTCCCGGGTGCGGGCGGGGTCCCAGTCGCCGGGGTGCTCGACCGGCAGCTCGACCGCGTCGAACCCGAACGCGGCGATGCGGGGCACCAGTTCGGCCAGGGCCGCGTCGTCGACCGGCGAGGCCCAGACCCACGGGTTGACGCCGATGGGGTGCACCGGGCTACTTCCAGCGCCGTGGGTAGTCGGGCAGGCCGGTGCAGCCGCACATCGCGTAGTGCAGGGGCGGCATGGTGGGGTCGACGTACTCGTCCAGGTTGTCCTGGGTGATGACCGGCTGGGGCAGCTTCCAGGGGTTCGGCACCGGCCTGCCGTCGAGGATCTTCAGCGCGGCGATGACCGGGGTGCGCCACTGGTAGGTGGGGTAGGTCGGGGCGATCGCCGTGAGTTTCTTGTCCTTCCACAGTTTCAGGAAGTCGAGCTGGTCCTCACCGTTGATCGGCGGGACGGGCTTGCCGGCGTCCTCGAACGCCTCGACGGCCGCGCCGGCGACCGCTCCGGCGTCCATCCAGACGCCGTCGATCGTGCCGTACCGCTGGATGTAGTCGTTCACGATCTTCTTCGTCCTGGCCGGGTCGCCGTCGGTGAACTCGACGCCGACGACGTCGACGCCCGCCTTGTCGAAGGCGATCTTCGCGGCGGACCAGCGGGTCTCCAGGACGTCGACGCCGGGCAGGATGCGCAGCGCGAGGACCTTGCCGCCCGGCTTGGTCCTCGCGGTGACGAACTCGGCCGCGACGTGGCCGAATCCGTAGCCGCCGATCGGGTTGATGAACGTCACCGGGCAGGTCGTGTCGACGCCCCGGTCGAAGACGACGACCGGCAGGCCCTCGGCGCACGCGGCCTCCACGGCCGGGGTGAGGGTCGCGGTGGTGTTCGGCGAGACGATGAGGGCGTGGCAGCCCTTGCCCAGCAGGTCGTTGATGTCGGCGATCTGCTTCTGGTCCTTGCCCTCGGCGTCGAGGTGGACGAACTCGGAGATCCGGTCGCGGTGGGTGTCCACCTCGGCCTGCATGGTCTTGAAACCGACCTGGCGCCAGGGGTTGTTGAGCCCCGCGTTGGAGAAGCAGATCTTGTACGGTCCGGGCTTCTTGTACTTCGCGGTGTCCGCCATCGCCGGGTCGAGGGCCTGCTCCCAGGGTTTGCCGGCCGGTCCGGTGGGGGTGGCGTCGAGGAGGGCGAGCTGCCGGTCGTAGTCGGCCCGCACGAAGAACTTGGACTGCCGGCCGGTGCCTTTCGAGGGTGTGCCCGATGCGCCGGTGGAGGGTTCGTCGGTCGAGCAGCCGGCCAGCACCAGCAGGCTGCTGACGGCCAGCACCGTCATGGAATGTCTCACTGAATCCCCTTCATCCGGACGGGAGTCGGTAGGACGCCGCTGCCACGGCGAGCAGGATGATCGCGCCCTGGACGGTCGGTTCGAGGGCGCCGGAGACGCCGTAGAAGTTCATGAGCGTGAAGAGCGTCTCCAGGGTCAGCGCGCCCAGCATCGCGCCGACGACGGACCCGCGGCCCCCGCCGAGCGCGACCCCGCCGAGGACGGCCGCGGTGATCGCGCCGAACTCCAGGCCCGCGCCCGCCTGGAACGACACTCCGCTGTATCCGCCGATGAGGATCGCCGCGAGGGTGGCGGCGACCGCGCTGAGGACGAACGCCAGGGTCTTCGCACGCCACACGCGCACACCGCTCAGCTCGGCGGTGCGCGGGTTGCCGCCGACGGCGGTCAGGGTGCGGCCGAAGTCGGAGCGCGTCAGCACCAGCGCCACAGCGGCCACCGCCAGCAGGACGAGCAGGGCGTACGGGATCCGCTCCACCACGGGCACGTTCTCGAAGCCCGACCGGCCGATCCGGCGGAACCCCTCGGAGAGGCTGCCCTTCGGGGCGCCGTCGGACCACAGGTACACGGCGCCGACGAGGATCAGGAACATGCCGAGGGTCGTGATGAACGACGGCACCCGCAGCCGTGTGGTGACGAGGCCGTTGACGAGGCCGACGGCGACGCCGAACGCGAACAGGAGGACGGCGACGGGCCAGCCGGCCGCCGGGTCGCCGTCGATCAGCCGGGCGGCGACGACCACCTGTGCGGTGACCAGGGAGCCGACGGACAGGTCGAGTTCGCCGGAGACGATCACGAAGTACTGGCCGGCGGCGAGCAGCACGACCGGCGCGGAGCGGCCGAGGAACGCCGTCAGTGACGGCGGTGAGAGGAAGTCGGGCTGGCGGGCGGTCAGCAGGGCCAGCAGCGCCACCAGGATCACGACGATCGGTGCGAGGGAGCCTGAGCGGAGGTCGAACAGCCGTCGTGCGCGCGCGATCCGCATGCTAGGTCGCCTTCCGCAGCGCCCGGCGGGCGTGGACGGCGACCGCCGCGATGATGATCACACCGCGGATCACCTGCTTGAAGAACACGTCGGCCTCCAGTTGGTTGAAGACCGCGTCGATGCTCGCGAGCAGCAGCACACCGCCGACCGTGCCGACGACGCCGCCGCGCCCGCCGGCCAGGGCGGTGCCGCCGAGCACGACCGCGGCGATCGACTCCAGGTCGTACAGCCCCTCGGTGCCGACCCTCGGTGCGCCCGCGCCGAGCCGGGCGGCGAGGTAGACCCCGGCGAGGCCGGCGCACAGGGCGCACAGCACATGCGCGGTGACGAGGACCCGGTTGCCCCGTACCCCCGAGAGCCGGGCGACCTGCGGGTCACCGCCGACGGCGATCAGGTGGTGGCCGAAGCGGGTGCGCGTCAGGACGAACCAGGCCGTGGCGGCGGTGGCGAGCAGCAGCAGGAACGACACCGGCACCGGGCCGAGGCGCTGGTACCCGAGGCCCTGCACGAGTGCGGGTGCGGTCTTGCCGGCCGGGCCGTCGTAGCCGTTGTCGAGGTATCCCTTCAGCAGCAGCCCGACGCCGACGGTCGCGATGAAGGGGTTGATCCGCGCCAGGGTGACGAGCAGGCCGTTGACGAGGCCGATCGCGGCGGCGACGGCGAGCGTCAGGGCGATCGCCGGGACCAGTGCGCCGTCGTCACCGGCCATGGTCTCGGCGGCGACGAGGGTGCTCAGGCTGACCACGTACGCCACGGACAGGTCCAGCGAGCCCCCGACGACGACCAGCGTCTGGCCGACGGCGACGAGGCCGAGTCCTGCGGCGACGTGCAGCAGGCTCACGGTCGTCGCCTGGCTGAACAGCCGTCCGCCGTCGAGGGTGACGACGAGCCAGCCGGCCGCGAGGGTGAGGGCCAGGGCGACGAACACGCCGGGCGGGGTCGGGCGGGCCGGCGGGGACAGCGCGCCGCCGCTCATCCGGCCGTCTCCCGTACGGTGCCGACCGCCAGCCGCATGACGTCCTCCTCGCTCGCCCCGGCGGGCAGTTCGCCGGCGATCCGGCCGTCGCGCATGACGGCGATCCGGTCGCTCATGCCGAGCAGTTCGGGCAGTTCGGACGAGACCATCAGCACGGCGGCGCCGCCCTGGGCCAGCCTGCGGACGAGGTCGTGGATCGCCGACTTGGCACCCACGTCGATGCCGCGGGTCGGTTCGTCGAAGAGCAGGATCCTCGGGGTGAGCGCGAGCCATCGGGCCAGGACGGCCTTCTGCTGGTTGCCGCCGGACAGGAAGCGGATCTCCTGGTCCTCTCCCGCGGCGCGCAGTTCGACGGCGGCGAGGAGGTCCCGTATCCGCGCGGTCCGGGCGGCTCGGCCGGTGCGGGCCGGGTGCAGGGCGCGGCCGGCCA
>NZ_JBTYMC010000269.1:0-9262 GCF_054880855.1 Streptomyces sp. S6
GCGTGCTCGACGAGCGGGCGGCCCCGGTGGACGAGCAGCGCCTTGGGGTGCCCGCCGAGGCGCCGGCCGGCCCCCGCGGCGAGCACCAGACCGGCGATCCGGCCTTCGTTGTGCGTCATACGTCCTGCATACCTGGGCCGGCGGCCTCAGGGGTGATCGGGCGGGGCTGAAATTCCGTCCTCGGTGTGGCGCCACGCCGCGTGAGTGGCGTTTACTGACCCGCGTCCCGGGGGCGAGAAGCGGTGTTGCGGAGCGTGGGGCAGAGGTCATTGACGGGCAGCGACGAAGATCCCAGAGTCACGGAGTTACGCGGCGCGGTGTCCCGGCTGCGCCGCGAACTCGCCGCCCACCCGGCGGAGTTCCCCGACCGGGCCATCGCCGAGGACGAACTCGCCGCGCTGGCCGCGATGACGGCCTACGGCATCCCCGAGGTCCCGCGCCTGCGCAACTCCCTGCTCGTCGTCGCGGGGGCCATCGGGTCGGTGAGCGCGCTGTCGCGGGGGCTGTCGGAGGTGCGGGCGGCGGTGGAGCACTTCGGGGGGCCGCAGCGGGGGTGAGCGGACACTCACCCTGCGTCGGTCACCATCGGTGCGGGAACGGAAACGCCCCCCGGTACCCCGGATTCCCCGCCCGGTCCTCGAACTCCTCGCACACCCACGTCTCCTGCACGAACTCCGTGCGTAGGTCCCAGCTGTCGAAGATGTTGTCCGGCCCGTCCTTCCCGGTCACCCGGCGATACGTGTCCTTCGCGTCCCGGAAGCACGCCAGACCGCCCATCAGCGGGCTCCCGAAGGGGTGATAGTCGGACCACGCGCACGCGACGCACGCCTTGACGCGCGTCCCGGCAGGCAGCCGGCGCTGTATCTCGTGCAGGGCGCTCTCGAAGTCGTGGTGGACGCCCTCCGCCGGGTGGTCACGGCCGTCCAGCCGCAGGAACACGTCCAACTCCTGCACGTCGATCCCCGGCCGGTCCGGGTGAGGGTCTCCCAGCCGCAGCGTGCAATGCAACGCCCCCGCGCGCGTGCCCTCGCCCTCGACCGTGACGGGCAGCGGTTCCTGCCACTCCAGCAGGCAGGAACGGAGCGCCCCTCCCGCGAACGTGAAAGCCTCGCCGAGGGGCTCGCCGGACAGCGCGCACAGGTCGTCCATGCGGTCGCCCTCGAAGGGGACGCCCCGGATCGTCGTCCGGATGCGTGCGCGTCCGTCGGACACGAAGACGACCGCCTCGCGCCCGTGCCGGTCGGTGTAGTGCCCCGGCCAGTGCCGCACCTCAGCCGGCATTCTGGCTCGCGAGGGACTCGGACAGCTCGCGGGCGACCTGCTGGAGGACCGGGACGATGCGTTCGGTCGCCTGTTCCGTGACGCGTCCGGCGGGGCCGGAGATGGAGATCGCGGCGGCGGTGGGGGAGTCCGGCACGGAGACGGCGAGGCAGCGGACCCCGATCTCCTGCTCGTTGTCGTCGACCGCGTAGCCGAGGCCGCGTACGGCCTCCAGAGCGGCCAGGAAGGCGTCGGGGGTGGTGATGGTCTTCTCGGTGGCCGCGGGCATCCCTGTGCGGCCCAGGAGGGCGCGTACGTCCGCGTCGGGGAAGCCGGCGAGGAGCGCCTTGCCGACGCCGGTGGAGTGCGGCAGGACGCGCCGGCCGACCTCGGTGAACATCCGCATCGAGTGCTTGGACGGCACCTGCGCGACGTACACGATCTCGTCGCCGTCCAGGAGCGCCATGTTCGCCGTCTCCCCGGTCTCCTCGACGAGCCGCGCCAGATGGGGCCGCGCCCAGGTGCCCAGCAGGCGCGACGCCGACTCGCCGAGACGGATCAGGCGGGGGCCGAGGGCGTACCGCCGGTTCGGCTGCTGACGGACGTAACCGCAGGCCACCAGCGTGCGCATCAGGCGGTGAATCGTCGGCAGGGGGAGCCCGCTGCTCGCCGACAGCTCGCTCAGCCCGACCTCGCCGCCCGCGTCCGCCATCCGCTCCAGGAGGTCGAAGGCGCGCTCCAGGGACTGGACGCCCCCGCCGGCGGACTTGGCGGGCTCGGAGGTGCTGGCGCTCGACGGCGGCACGGCGCGTTCCTTTCGGCAGGCAGGAGGCAGCAGCCTACCGGGCGGTGTGTTGACTCCTCAGGGGTGCGTCGTTACGTTCTGGCTGACGAAAGTAAAATTCCGTGATCCGGAAACAGTGGGGGTCGAAGGGTGGGCTCTTGACGCTCCGGAGGAGCTGAGTGAAGACTCCTTCAACAGATCGTTGAATTCTGTTTCAGGGATGTAAACCCAGGTCGGAGAGGGGTCCACGGTGACCGAACTGGTCCTGCGCGCCACACGCGTGATCACGCCCGAGGGCGAGCGCGCCGCCACGATCGCGGTCACCGACGGCAAGATCACCGCCGTCCTGCCGTACGACGCACCCGTGCCGCCCGGCGCGCGCGTGACGGACGTCGGCGACGGCGTCGTCCTGCCCGGCCTCGTCGACACGCACGTGCACGTGAACGACCCCGGCCGCACCCACTGGGAGGGTTTCTGGACCGCCACGCGCGCGGCGGCGGCCGGCGGCATCACCACCCTGATCGACATGCCCCTCAACTCCCTCCCGCCGACCACGACAGTCGCCCACCTCGACGTGAAGCGGACGGTCGCCGCCGGCAAGGCCCACATCGACGTCGGCTTCTGGGGCGGCGCCCTCCCGGACAACACCGCCGACCTGCGCCCCCTGCACGACGCCGGGGTCTTCGGCTTCAAGGCGTTCCTGTCGCCCTCCGGGGTCGACGAGTTCCCGCACCTCGACCAGGCGCGGCTCGGCCGCTCCCTGGCGGAGATCGCCGCCTTCGACGGCCTCCTCGTCGTCCACGCGGAGGACCCGCACCACCTGGAGGCGGCCCCCCAGCAGGGCGGTCCCAAGTACGCCGACTTCCTCGCCTCCCGCCCGAGGCACGCCGAGGACACGGCGATCGCGCACCTCCTGGAACAGGCGGCACGCCTCCACGCGCGCGTGCACGTCCTGCACCTGTCCTCCGCCGACGCCCTCCCGCTGATCGCGAAGGCCAAGGCGGACGGCGTCCGCGTCACCGTCGAGACGTGCCCGCACTACCTGACGCTGACGGCGGAGGAAGTGCCCGACGGGGCCAGCGAGTTCAAGTGCTGCCCGCCGATCCGCGAGGCCGCCAACCAGGACCTCCTGTGGCAGGCCCTCGCCGACGGGACGATCGACTGCGTCGTCACCGACCACTCGCCCTCCACGGCCGACCTGAAGACCCCCGACTTCGCCACCGCGTGGGGCGGCATCTCCGGCCTCCAGCTCAGCCTGCCGGCCGTCTGGACGGCCGCCCGCGCGCGGGGGCACTCCCTGGAGGACGTCGTCCGCTGGATGTCCGCGCGGACGGCGGCCCTGGCCGGACTCGACGGCCGCAAGGGCGCGATCGCCCCCGGCCACGACGCGGACTTCGCCGTGCTCGCCCCCGACGAGACGTTCACCGTCGACCCCGCCGCCCTCCAGCACCGCAACCGCGTCACCGCGTACGCGGGACGCACCCTGTACGGCGTCGTGCGGTCCACCTGGCTGCGCGGCACACGCGTGTACGCGCGCGGGGAGTTCACCGAGCCGAAGGGCGAACTGCTGACCCGCCCGAGCTGAACCGTTTCCCCCGCCTCCTGGCGCACGCTGAACCGTTTCCCCCTCCGCACCCGCACCCGCCGACTCCCGAAAGGCACCCCCTGTGACGGCGATCCCCCGTTTCACCGGCGACGCGCAGCCCTACCAGGGCGGCGACCCGTACGCGGACCACCGCACCGCCGACTTCCCCTTCACCCACCTCGCCGACCTCGCCGACCGGCGGCTCGGCGCCGGGGTGATCGCCGCGAACGACGAGTTCTTCGCCCACCGGGAGAACCTCCTGCTGCCCGGCCGCGCGGTCTTCGACCCCGAGCACTTCGGGCACAAGGGCAAGGTCATGGACGGCTGGGAGACCCGCCGCAGGCGCGGAGCGAGCGCCGAGCACCCCTGGCCCACCGCCGAGGACCACGACTGGGCGCTGATCCGCCTCGGCGCCCCCGGCGTCGTCCGCGGCATCGTCGTCGACACCGCGCACTTCCGCGGCAACTACCCCAAGGCCGTCTCCGTGGAGGCCACCTCGCTCCCGGGTACGCCCTCCCCGGAACAACTCCTCGGCGACGACGTGAAGTGGACGACCCTCGTCCCGCGCACCGAGGTCGGCGGCCACGCGGCGAACGGTTTCGCCGTCGACGTCGAACAGCGCTTCACGCACCTGCGTCTCAACCAGCACCCCGACGGCGGCATCGCGCGCCTGCGCGTGTACGGCGAGGTCGTGCCCGACCCGGCCTGGCTGGCCGTCCTCGGCGCCTACGACGTCGTCGCCCTGGAGAACGGCGGACAGGCCGAGGACGCCTCCAACCTGTTCTACTCCCCGGCCTCCAACACCATCCGCCCCGGCCACCCCCGCCAGATGGACGACGCCTGGGAGACCCGGCGCCGCCGCGACCAGGGCAACGACTGGATCCGCTACCGCCTCGCCGCCCAGGCCGAGATCCGCGCCGTCGAGATCGACACCGCGTACCTGAAGGGCAACAGCGCCGGCTGGGCGTCCGTCGCGGTCCGTGACGGCGACGACGGCGACTGGCGCGAGATCCTCCCGCGCACCCGCCTCCAGCCCGACACCGACCACCGCTTCGTCCTGCCGGAACCGGCCGTCGGCACGCACGCGCGCGTGGACATCTATCCGGACGGCGGCATCTCCCGCCTGCGCCTGCACGGCACCCTCACCGAGAAGGGCGCCGCCGACCTCGCCGCCCGGCACCGGGAACTGGGCGGCTGACCCGCGCTACCGTGAACTCCCCGGGAGACGCCGGGGAGTTCACGGGGGAGGCGTGATGGCAGCTCTGCTGTACTACCCGCTGGTGAGGCCGCCCGAGGAGGTGCTGCACCAGGCGCTGCTGTACTGGGACGGCATCGCCAGCGTCGTCCCGCGCCACCGGGACGTCTACGAGGTCGCTGTGCCGCCGGAGCTGGAAGAACTCAGGGAGCGGTCCCTGTATACGCCGGTGCGCCTCAGTGGTGAAGACGGGCAGCTGAACGACTCCGCCGCGGACGTTCTGAGCCAGGAACTGCGTCAGTTGGCGCAGGACTCGCCGGCGTCGCCCCGGAGCGCCGTCTTCTACAACTCGATGCTCACTACGCTGTTGGAGTGCGAACTGCTCGACCTTGGGCTGGCGGAACGTCACGACGACGGGCAGTGGAACATCCACGTTCCCCCGGAAGTGCAGCAACTGGTCTTCAGTGTCCTTGCGCGTGAGCTCGCCGCCGGGCCGGTGCCCTACGTTCCGTACACCGACCGTCCGGGAGCCTACGAGGCATCCCTGCGTGCCCCGGGCCTCGCGCGGTTGCCTGCGTTCCAGGCGGATCTCGGCGCCCTTCTCCCGGTGCCCGCCCCCGGCACTCCCACGTCCGTCGTCCTCGACTTCCGTGACCGGCACGCCGACGAGCGGGTGCGTCTGATGCGCGCCCTGCACCGGCTCCTGCGCGAACTGCGGGAGTGCTACGAGCACCCGGCCGACGTCGTCGCCGGTCTGCGCCACGAGATCGACCGGGCTGCGGCGGACCACCGCGCGGCGGGTAGGAGCCGGGGGATCGCTTGGGTGGAGCGGTCCGTGCTGGTGACGACGGCACTCGCCACGGGAGCTGCCGGAGCCGCCTGGCCGGGCTTGGGCTGGGCACTGGGTGCTGTCGGAAACATTGCGCTGAATCTGGCCACCCGGGAGATCCGTCCCGCCGGCCACGCGCGCGTGGAGGACGATTTCAGCTACCTGCTCCGCGTCCGCAGGAACTTCGGCTGAACCGATGAGTTCCGCGCGCGGGTGGGGTCTGAAGTGGTGACTGCGGACCCCACCCGCCGTACCGGAAGGCGGGAGACATCGGATCTCTTCGGAAAGAGGCCCCGCCATGGGCAAGCTCACCTCCACCATGTTCGTCTCGCTCGACGGCGTCTACCAGGCGCCCGGAGGCCCCTCGGAGGACCCGGCCGACGGCTTCACGCAGGGCGGCTGGACCGTCCCGTACGACGATGACGACTTCGGCCGGTTCGTCGTCGAGAACTTCGGGCGGGTCGGCGCGTTCCTGCTGGGCCGCCGCACCTACGACATCTTCGCGGGCTACTGGCCGAAGATCACCGACCCCGGCAACCCGGTCGCGGTCAAGGTGAACGCTCTGCCGAAGTACGTCCCCTCGACGACCCTGACGGACCCTTCCTGGGCCGGGACGACGGTTCTCACGGGTGATCTCGCCAAGGAGGTCGCCGTCCTCAAGGAGCGCACCGAGGGCGAGCTCCAGGTCCACGGCAGCGGCGCGCTCGTGCGCTCCCTCGTCGACCTCGGCCTCCTCGACACCCTTCACCTCATGACGTTCCCGGTGGTCCTCGGAGCGGGCCGCAAGCTCTTCCCCGAGGGCACCTCGCCGACGGCGTTCCGGCACGTCGGAAGCCGTGTCACGAGCACTGGAGTGGTCATCGCGAGCTACGACTTGACGGGCCGTCCGAGCTACGGCTCGTTCGATTTCCCGGCCGATTCCTAGCTCCAGGTTAACTTCCCGAAAACACGTCGGACGGGACGGGAAAATCTTGGAAGTTGTCGTTGACATGCCAGCATCTACGCGCGTCATCATGGGCGCATGAGATTCCCCCCACGCATCACCCGAGTCGCCGCAGCCGGCGCCGTCCTGTCCGCCCTCCTCGTCGGCGGAGCCGTCACCGCGACCCCCGCTGCGGCTGCGGTCGGCAGCATCTGCTACGGCGACCTGCCGTCGCAGGCGCACACCACCCTGAACCTGATCGACCAGGGCGGTCCGTTCCCCTACTCGCAGGACGGGGTCGTCTTCCAGAACCGTGACGGCGTCCTGCCGAGCCAGAGCCGGGGTTACTACCACGAGTACACCGTGAAGACCCCGGGCTCCTCGACGCGCGGCGCGCGCCGCATCGTCACCGGGCAGCAGAACCAGGAGGACTACTACACCTCCGACCACTACGCGACCTTCGACCTGATCGACTTCAGCTGCTGAACCCCCACGCCCTCAGCCCCTGAGAGCGAGCGTCACCCGGAGGCCCGACTGCACATCAGTCGGGCCTTCCGCGTCCCGCCACGGCGAAGAGGGCGCACGCGAGCGCCACGAGCGCCACGCTGACGTAGATCTCCGCCCCGTCGAAGAAACCGACCCGCTGCACCATCCCGATGTCCCACCCGGCGAATTCGTGCAGCAGCCCCATACCGCCCTGCGCCAGGGCGACGAGACCGAGAACCTCCAGCAGCGCCTTCATAGGGGTGACTTTCGCCCTGCGGACCCCCTTCGCACACCGGCCGCCGGACGACGCCGTCCCTACGGAAGACCCGTTCTCCCGCGCGCGGGAGTGCCGAAAGTCGAGGGCGCCGCGACTTAGGTAGTCGATCACCCGCGCGGGGCGGCGGGCGGGTACCCGGGGCGCATAGATTTGTGGACCGTGAAGACCGTGAAGCAGGACCGGGGGACACGGGCGTTCGAGGGGCCGCGGTGGCTGCTGCCGTCCGCCGTCGTCGCCGAACTCGAACAGGACGGCCATCCCGCGCGGGAGGGCCGGCGGCCCCGGCGCACCGTGCGCGACTGGCTCGTCGACTTCACCGCGTTCTTCCTGGCCGCCCTGGTGGGCCTGCTGGCCGCCGACAGCGTCTCCAAGGAGGATCTGCCGCACCCCCTCGCCGCCCTCGACCAGATCCTGGGCGGCCTCTCCTGCGCGGCCGTGTGGCTGCGCCGCCGCTGGCCGCTGGGGTTCGCCGTCGCGATGATCCCCGTCAGCCTCCTGTCGGCGTCCGCAGGGGGCGCCGGGCTGATCTCCGTGTTCACCCTGATCGTCCACCGGCCCCTCAAGCAGTCCGCCTGGGTCGCGGCGCTCTCCCTCGGGGTGATGCCGCTGTTCTACTGGATGCGCCCCGACCCCGACCTGCCCTACCTGGGCTCGGTCATCCTGGTCTTCGTGCTCGGTGCCGCCGTCGTCGGCTGGGGCCTGTTCGTCCGCTCCAAGCGGCAGCTCATGCTCAGCCTGCGCGACCGCGCCCACCGCGCGGAGACCGAGGCACGCCTGCGCGCGGAACAGGCGCAGCGTCTCGCGCGCGAGGCCATCGCCCGCGAGATGCACGACGTCCTCGCGCACCGGCTGACCCTCCTGAGCGTCCACGCGGGCGCCCTGGAGTTCCGCCCGGACGCACCCCGGGAGGAGATCGCCCGCGCGGCCGGCGTGATCCGGGAGAGCGCCCACGAGGCCCTCCAGGACCTCCGGGAGATCATCGGCGTCCTGCGCGCGGGAGAGGCCGACGACAAGGGCCGCCCGCAGCCCACCCTCGGCGGCCTCGACGCGCTCGCCGCCGAGTCCCGGGAGGCCGGCATGAAGGTCGTCCTCGAACAGCGCGTCACCGACGCCGCGTCCGTCCCCGCCTCCGTCGGCCGCACCGCCTACCGCATCGCCCAGGAGGCCCTCACCAACGCCCGCAAGCACGCCCCCGGCACCGAGGTGTCCGTGACGGTCACCGGCGCCCCCGGGGACGGCCTCACCGTCACCGTCGTCAACCCCGCGCCCGAGGGCGACGTCCCGCACGTCCCCGGCTCGGGACAGGGCCTCATCGGCCTCACCGAACGCGCCGCCCTCGCCGGCGGCACCCTCGCCCACGGACCCCTGGACGACGGCGGGTTCGAGGTCCGCGCCTGGCTGCCGTGGCGGACGGAGACCGCGCGGTGAGACGTACCGGAAGCACGCCGGGACATGGTTTCGTGAGCCCATGACTACGACGATCAGACTGCTCCTCGTCGACGACGACCCCCTGGTGCGGGCGGGGCTGTCCCTGATGCTGGGCGGCGCCGACGACGTCCGGATCGTCGGTGAGGCGGCCGACGGCGCCGAGGTCGAGGCCCTCGTCGACAGGACGCGGCCCGACGTCGTCCTGATGGACATCCGGATGCCCGCCGTGGACGGCCTCACCGCCACCGAGCGCCTGCGCGCCCGCGAGGACGCGCCCCAGGTCGTCGTCCTCACCACCTTCCACGCCGACGAACAGGTCCTGCGCGCCCTGCGCGCGGGCGCCGCCGGGTTCGTCCTCAAGGACACCCCGCCCGCCGAGATCCTCGACGCCGTCCGCAAGGTCGCGGCCGGCGATCCCGTCCTGTCGCCCGTCGTCACCCGTCAGCTGATGGCCCACGCCGCCGGGAGCGCCGCCGACACCCGGCACGCACGCGCG
>NZ_JBTYMC010000270.1:0-9212 GCF_054880855.1 Streptomyces sp. S6
CCGGCGGCCACGCGGACTCCCCGCTCGCGCCCAGGCACCTGGCCGCAGAGGTGCCTGTGGACACGCCGCCCGGCGCCCAGGTCGCCGATGTCCGGGTGACCGCCGAGGACGGCTCCTTCGTCCGCCTGCGCGACCGGTTCGGCCGGGGCGCGCTGCTCGCCGTGCTGATCGCGCCGGGCACGGGGGTGTGGGAGCGCAAGCACTGGGTGGGCGCCGGCATCATGCCCCGGCTCGCCGCCGCGGTGACCGCGCTGCCGTACCCGGCGGAGCTGCTGGTCGCCGAGAGCTATCCGGGGGCCGCTCCCCACACGGTGCTGCTGATCCGTCCGGACGGCCATCTGGTGGCCGCGCTGAACGGCGTACGGCCGGCGGATCTGTACGCGGCTGCGGAGACGGCGCTCGGCGGGGCTAGCCGGGAGGAGGCGGAGGCGGGGGTGCAGTGAGCCGGGGCGGCCTCCATAGGTAGCGCGTTGCCTCTACAGGGAGCGCGCTTCCGGTCGCAAGGGAGCGCAATTTCCGGTCACAAGGGAGCACGTTTCGCAGTCCGGTGATCCGACAAGCGCACCGATCCGCTCCTCTCCGTCCGTATGGTGACAGCCAGTTGACCGTCCCGCACGGCCATGGTCTACTCCGGACCGTGACCGATACCTGCGTGCACCTGTGGCGGAGGGTCCATATGGACCTCGTCCGCTACGCGGGCTGCGTGTGTCCTTCCTGCTGATTCGCACCCTCTTTAACGCGCCCCTCGTGCGCTCTCCGCGAACCTCACCAGGACGGTGTCCGTGTCTGTCGCCCCCTCCTCCCTCCCCGCACCCTCCCGCGTCCCCACCCAGGCCGATCTCCTGGACTTCGTACGACGCACCGCAGCCGACGCCGAGCTGATCGCGTCCCTCCCGCTCGACCCCGAGGGCCGTACCTGGATCCGCCTCGAAGGCCCCGCCGGCAGCGAGGCGTGGCTCATCGGCTGGCCCCCGGGCACCGGCACCGGCTGGCACGACCACGCGGACTCGGTGGGCGCCTTCCTCGCGGCCCAGGGCACGCTCAAGGAGAACTCCCTCGCGGCCCGCCTCCCGACGGACGGCTGGAAGACCCTGGAGCTGACGGAGGAGGTCGACCGTGAACGCCGGCTCTCCGCCGGTCAGGGCCGCTCGTTCGGCCGCCACCACATCCACGAGGTCCTGAACGAGTCCCCCGACCACCACGCGATCTCCGTCCACGCCTACTACCCGCCCCTCCCCCGCATCCGCCGCTACAGCCGAACCGGCCAGGTCCTCCGGCTTGAGCAGGTCGAACGCCCGGAGGACTGGCAGTGAGTGACACCCACCCCGTCGGAATCGACGCCCTGCTGGACCGGATACGCACCACCTACGCGCGCGTGGAGCCTCAAGAGGCGTACGACGCCACCCGCGCGGGAGACGCGTTGCTCGTCGACATCCGGTACGCCGCCCTGCGCGACCGGGACGGCCTGATCCCCGGCGCCCTCGTCGTCGAGCGCAACGAACTGGAGTGGCGGCTCGACCCCCAGGGCAGCCACCGCGTCCCCGAGGCCACCGGACACGACCTGCGCGTGATCGTCGTCTGCAACGAGGGCTACGCCTCCAGCCTCGCCGCCGCCTCCCTGCACCAGCTCGGACTGCACCGGGCCACCGACCTCGTCGGCGGGTTCCAGGCGTGGAGGGCGGCGGAGCTTCCGGTGACGCGGTGACGAAGGGGACCGTAGCGGCCCGGTGAGGACATGGCGGCCCCGTGGCAACCTGGCGGCGAGGGGACGACCCCGCCGTCGGTACGACAAGAAGACCGACTTCTCTCCAACACCCCCTACTCCCGCGCCGTGACCACCGTCACCGCCCGCACCCGCAACGCCACCCGCCCCGGCACCGCCGTCGCCACCACCGCGAGCAATCCGGCCACGGCGACGACGGTGACGTACACGAGCGGGGTGACCGCCGGCGCGGCACGCCCCGTCATCCCGACGCTGAACGCGGTCAGGACGGCGAGGGCGATGCCGCTGCCCAGCGCGGTCGCGAGGAGCAGGATCGACAGGGCCTCGGTGCGCAGCATCCGCAGCACCTGACGGCGCGTCGCCCCCGCGAGCCGCAGCAGCGCGAACTCCCGGAACCGCTCGGAGACGGACATGCCGAGCGTGTTGACGACCGAGATGGCGGTGAAGGCCAGGACCAGCCCCATCGCGAACAGGTTGACCTCGGCGTTCTGCTGCAACCGGGCCGCCTGGAGCGAGTCCGCCTCGTCCGGAGAAAGAATCCGGAGACCCGGGAACTCACGGAGGGTAGTCGCGAGTTCTCCATGTGTACGGCTGGTGCTGACGAGGAGGGAGGCGGACAGGGGGTTGTCGACGTGGCGGGCGACAAGGTCGTGCGCGAGGGTGAGGTCTCCGAAGCCGAGGCCCCTGGAGTAGACGGCGACGACGGTGAGCGTGGCGGGCGTGCCGTCGCCGAGCGTCAGTTTCAGGGGTGAGCCGGGTGCGAGGCCGAGGTGGTCCGCGGCCAGTTCGCTGACGGCGACGGTGTTCGGGGCCAGCCGGTCGAGGGATCCCGCGGTGACATCGGGGTCCCAGGTGCGGGCGAGACCGGCGGGGGTGACGCCCTGCGCGGGGTACTTGTCGAGGCCGACCCGGACGGTGGTGCGGACGACCTCGGTGACGGCGTCACCGGGCGCGCGCAGCCGCCGCGCCACCGGTGCGGGCACGCCGGGTCCCCCGGGGGAGACGACCCAGTCGGCCAGGACACCCGCACGGGTCTCGGCGCGGGCGGCGTCGCCGAGGGTGGGCTGGACGAAGAGGACGGTGCAGGTCATGCCGACGAGCAGAGTGAGAGGGGTGACGACGGAGGCCGTCCGGACGGCGTTGCCGCGCAGGTTGGCGGTGGCGAGCCGGCCGCCGTGACCGGTGAGCCGCAGCGGTCCGGCGAGCAGCAGGGTGGCCGCCTTGACGAGGAGCGGGCCGAGGAGCGCGACGGAGGTGGACAGGACGATGACGGCGAGGAAGGTCACCGGGGTCGAGGCGGCCTCGGTGCGCAGCACACCGAGCACGGCGACGAGGGTGCCGCCGCCCGCGAGCAGCAGCAGACCGGCGACGAGCCTCCCCCAGGCGGGTCGGCCCGGCTCTGCCTTCGCGTCGGTGAGCGCCTCGACGGGCCGGATACGGACGACCCGCCGGGAGGCGATCCGCGCGGCTGCCCAGGCACCCAGCAGGGTCACGGCGACAGCGGCAAGCGGCGGGAAGACGCTGGCAGCGGGCTCCAGCGTGTCGGGCACGGCCCCCAGAGCGACGAACCGTCCGTGCAGCCAGCTCCCCAGCGGCAGCCCGGCGCCGGCGCCCGCGGTTCCGGCGAGCGCCCCGATGAGCAGCGCCTCCCGGCCGAGCAGCCGGCGGACCTGTCCCGAGGTGGCGGCGACCGCCCGGAGCAGGGCGAGTTCCCGGTGGCGTTGCTGCACCGACAGCCCGAAGGTCCCTACGACCACGAGGACGGCCACGAGCAGGGAGGTCCCGCCCATCGCCCCGCCCATGCTGATCAGCCGGACCCGTGCGGCGCCGGCGTCGAGGAACTCGACCGGTCCGCGCGCCTCCCCGACGGCGACCTGAGCGGTGGTGCCCGCCAGGGCCCGCCCGAGCGCCTGCTTCACCTCATCGGGGTCGGTTCCCACGGTGGGGATCACGCCGAACGCGGTGACCTGCCCGGCGTGCGCGGCCAGCCTGCGGGCCTCGTCGGCGGAGAAGAAGAGGGACGTCTGGTGGCGGACCCCGGTCGCCGGGGCGGCGATTCCGCTGATGCGGTAGGTGCGAGGTGCCTGCGTCGACTGCACGGTGAGCCGGCCGCCGACCGTCAGCCGCGCCCGCGCCGCGAGGCCGCTGTCGATGACGACTTCGTCGGCGCCCCGGGGCTCGGACCCGCCGGTGAGGCGGTACGGCGTCAGTGCGGCGGACTCCCAGGCATGGCCGTAGGAGGGCGGGCCGGGGTCGTGGCCGGGCGTCGAGGGGACGGCGAGGAAGGTCAGTTCGGGGATGACACGGGCGACTCCGGGGGCGGCGGCGATCCGCTGCTCCAGCCCCTCCGGCAGCCAGGCGCGTTCGGCGATGGGTTTGGCCTTGTGCTTGACCTTGGTCTTGCCGTTCTTGTGCTTGACGGTGGTCCGGTGGACGTTCTGGTCGCCGGAGACCAGGACCGGTGTCGCCGCGTACCGCTCGGTGCGGATCGTGCCGCGCAGCCCCGTCTCCAGGAGGGTGCCGCAGGCGGTGACGAGTGCGGCGGCGCACAACAGAGCCAGGAAGGCCCCGAGGAAGCCGGTCTTGCGGGCGCGGACCGTCTTGAGGGCGTAGCGCAGCATCATGGGGGCGGGCTCTCTTCTGTTGTGAGGTGAGTTGTCGTGGGCACAGACGGCACCCGTCCACACTCGTCCTCCACGCGCCCGCGCACATTGCGGCGTTCCGGCGTCTTCGTAGGGGGGTTATCCCCACCCTCGCTCGGAGACGCGCCGCTCACCGGTCAGCCCGCCCATGACGGCACCCCCTTCACGGGGAACGCGCAGGGAGCGCATCGGGCCCGGCCCGGACACGATCGGCGCCCCCGCGCGTCCACCCTGCCCGGAGCCGGCCGCTCCGATGCCCCCGCCTCGACGGCCACGGCTCCGGGGCCACCGCCCCGGCACCGCGAACCGGCCGCCGCCCCCACGATCACGCCCCGTCCCGCCCCTCCCGACAGGACAACGCTTCACCGGCGCCGAGGGGCACGCACTCGGGCCGAAGACCCACCTCACGATGACGCCCGGTCACCCGGCGCCCACACCACCGGACCCTCACGGCAACGCTCCCTCACCGCGGGCCGGCCTCCCTCAGAACCCCTCCCCGTCCAGGAAGTCGGTCTCCTCGCCCTCCTCTTCCAACGCCTGCCGGACGATCCGCAGGGCCATGCCCTCGGAGTAGCCCTTGCGGGCGAGCATCCCGGCGAGACGGCGGACGCGTTTGTCCCGGTCGAGGCCCCGGGTGGCCCGCAGCTTGCGGGCGACGAGTTCCCGGGCGGTCGTCTCCTCCCGCTCGGAGTCGAGCTGGGAGACCGCCTCGTCGATCAGCGTGGAGTCGACGCCCTTGGTGCGCAGCTCCCGGGCCAGGGCTCGCCGGGCCAGGCCCCGGCCGTGGTGCCGGGACTCCACCCAGGCGTCCGCGAAGGCGCCGTCGTCGATCAGTCCGACCTCTTCGAAGCGGGAGAGCACCTCCTCGGCCACGTCGTCCGGGATCTCCCGCTTGCGCAGGGCGTCCGCGAGCTGTTTGCGGGTGCGCGGGGTCCCGGTGAGCAGGCGCAGGCAGATTCCCCGCGCCCGCTCAGCCGGGTCCCCTGAAGGCTGCTCCTTCTCGGCCCTCGACGAGTCGGAAACGCCTTCCCCCTCGGTGGACCGCCCACCGGACGGTTCCCCGAAGCCACCGCGGCGACGGCCGCGCGGACCACCTCCGCCGGCTCTGCCACGCCCGGCACGACCGCCACGCCCGCCGGGTCCACCGGTGCCGTCCGGTTCGTCGCCCCAAGGGGCGCCACCGGGCAGGTCACCGCTCGCGTACGAGCCGCTTCCCTGACGGCCGGCTCCCGACCAGCCGCCGCCTGGGAAAGAACCGTCCCCGAACCCGTCTCCGGCGTCGTGGGACTCCTCCCCCAGCCGGCCGCCCTCCGTGAACGGGCCGTCACCGCCCCGCCGCCCCCGCCGGGGCCCGGTGTCGTCCGCCCCCGGGCCCCAGAAAGCGTCGGGGTCGGTGTGTTCGGCCCAGTCGGTTCGTCGTGTCACGGAGGATCAGCTCTTGGCCGCCGCGGCCTTGGTCTTGACGGTCTTGGCCGCGGGAGCGGGGACCGTCTTGGACGCGTCGTCCGCGAGGGTGGTGCTCGCGGCGTCCGCGCCCGGCTCGGCGGTGGGTTCTTCGGGGCGGACCCCGACGCCCAGCTTCTCCTTGATCTTCTTCTCGATCTCGTCGGCGAGGTCGGGGTTGTCCTTCAGGAAGTTGCGGGCGTTCTCCTTGCCCTGGCCGAGCTGGTCGCCCTCGTACGTGTACCAGGCGCCGGCCTTGCGGACGAAGCCGTGCTCCACGCCCATGTCGATCAGGCCGCCCTCGCGGGAGATGCCATGCCCGTAGAGGATGTCGAACTCGGCCTGCTTGAAGGGCGGCGCGACCTTGTTCTTGACGACCTTGACGCGGGTGCGGTTGCCGACCGCGTCCGTGCCGTCCTTGAGGGTCTCGATACGGCGGATGTCGAGGCGCACCGAGGCGTAGAACTTCAGCGCGCGGCCACCGGTCGTCGTCTCCGGGGAGCCGAACATCACGCCGATCTTCTCGCGGAGCTGGTTGATGAAGATGGCGGTGGTCTTGGACTGGTTGAGCGCGCTGGTGATCTTCCGCAGCGCCTGGCTCATCAGACGGGCCTGGAGGCCGACGTGGCTGTCGCCCATCTCGCCCTCGATCTCCGCGCGCGGGACGAGCGCCGCGACGGAGTCGATCACGATGAGGTCGAGGGCGCCGGAGCGGACCAGCATGTCCACGATCTCCAGGGCCTGCTCGCCGTTGTCCGGCTGGGAGAGGATCAGGTTGTCGATGTCGACGCCGAGCTTCTTCGCGTACTCGGGGTCCAGCGCGTGCTCCGCGTCCACGAACGCGACCTGGCCGCCGGCCTTCTGCGCGTTCGCCACCGCGTGCAGCGTCAGCGTGGTCTTGCCGGAGGACTCCGGTCCGTACACCTCGACGACGCGGCCACGCGGGAGGCCGCCGACGCCGAGCGCCACGTCGAGTGCGGTCGAGCCGGTCGGGATGACCTCGATGGGCTCCTTGGACCGCTCGCCCATGCGCATGACCGCGCCCTTGCCGAATTGCCGTTCAATCTGTGCGAGCGCGGCGTCCAGCGCCTTCTCGCGGTCCGTGCCTGCCATGGGTTCCACCCGGTTTGCTTGAGTCGATCGCTTCACGTCAAAGACGCTAACGCCTGCCACTGACAACGCGCCCCGACGCCGGTCCAGCCTGTGGATAACTCGGCGACTTCTCCGCCCGAACCCGGGCAAAACAACCATGGAAGTCACCGCCGAACGCCTCGCCGGAGCTTCCATCAGAATGGATGTTCGATTTTCGTGTCAAGCGCGCCACACGGCTCCCCGAGGGTACGTCCACCCACCCTTCACACCCACGGACCACACCCGTGTGTCCCGCAACGGAGTCCGGCAAGGCGCAGGCACTCGCGGTCCGGTGCGCGGCCGTCCACGCCGTCGTGGAATCCGCAGACGCCCCGCCGGCGACCGGCTGATCCGGACAGAACGGCCTAGCGCTCCCGTCCCCCACGCGCACGTGCCCGCGCGCCGGCCCGCCGCCGCATCTCGCGCAGCCCCGAGGGCTCCTCGCGGCGCGGACGGCCCTGCACCCGCGGGTCGTCGGTCACGTCGTACCGCTTCACGTACGCCCCCAGGAACGCCTGGAGCGTCGCGACCGCCGGGATGGAGACCAGCGCGCCGACGGCCCCGAGCAGGGCGGTCCCGGCGATGACGGAACCGAAGGCGACGGCGGGGTGGATGTCGACGGTCCTGGACGTCAGTTTCGGCTGGAGCATGTAGTTCTCGAACTGCTGGTAGACCACGACGAACCCCAGCACCCACAGCGCGTACCAGGGATCGACGGTGAACGCGATCAGCATGGGCAGCGCACCCGCGAGATACGTCCCGAGCGTCGGGATGAACTGCGAGACGACACCGACCCACAGGCCCAGCACAGGCGCGTAGGGGATATCCAGGACCTGGAGCAGGATGTAGTGCGCGATCCCGGAGATCAGCGCCATCAGCCCACGCGAGTAGAGGTAGCCGCCGGTCTTGTCGACGGCGATCTCCCAGGCCCGCAGCACCTCGGCCTGCTTGGCCGGCGGCAGCACCGAGCACAGGCTCCGACGCAGCCGTGGCCCGTCGGCGGCGAGGTAGAACGCGAACAGGGCGACCGTGAGCAGCCGGAAGAGTCCGCCGAGGACCTGGGTGGAGACGTCGAGCACCCCGGCGGCACTGTTCTGCGCGTACTTCTTCAGCCAGTCGGAGTGCAGCAGCCCCTCCTGGATGTCCACCCGCTTCAGCTCCGTGTGGAACTTGGTGTTGACCCAGTGGATCACCGAGTCGAGGTACTGCGGGAAGTCGTCGACCATCTTGACGATCTGTCCGGCGAGCATCGACCCGAGGAGCGTGACGAACCCGGCGACGGCGACCAGCAGCCCGAAGAAGACCAGGAAGGTCGCGAGCCCGCGCCTCATCCCGTAGGACGCCATCCGGCTCACGGCGGGTTCGACGGCGAGCGCCAGGAAGAACGCGATGAGGATGTTGACCAGCAGCCCGAGCAGTTCGTGGAACGCCCACGTCCCGAGCTGGAACACACCGACGAGGGCCAGTGCGAGCACCATCGCGCGTGGGAGCCACCGGGGCATGCGCTCCCGGACCGGCTCACCGCCGTCGGCCGAAGGGCGCTCGGGCGGTGCCGCCGCGCCGGACGACGGTGTCTGCGGGGCGAGCTGCCCGGTCTCCTCAGTCGGTGCCACGGCCCAAGTCTCGCCTACTCCACCGGTACTCCCGCACTCCCGTGCGATCTTCGCCCCGGATCACCGGTTCTCGTGCGGAACGTTCATCACCGCACACACCACCCGCCACACGTCCTTCGCCTCCCAGCCGGCGGCCAGCGCCTCGCGCACCGTCCGCCCGCCCAGCTCCGTCATCACGTGATCGCGCGCGAAGGTCTCGGAGTACCCCGTACCGAAGTGCTCCGCCATCCGCTCCCAGAAGACCGTCAACCGCATGCGCCCAGTATCCCGCCCCTCGGGTACACCCTGGCCGTGTGGCCCCCGGGAAACCGCTTTCCGTCCTACGGTCGGCGACATGGCCGAACCAGGGGCTGCCCCCCTCCCTCAGACGCCCTCGGCGCGCTCCCCGCTCGCGCGCGCGGAGCGCTTCGTCTGGCTCAACGCGCGCGTGCTGGAACAGCGGCTCTTCGCCCACCACTTCCTGGGCGCCCCCGCCGAGCCCGCGGAGACCGCGCTCGACGCCTACCGCACCGCGGACGGCGGGTACGGCCACGCCCTGGACCCCGACCTGCGCGGGCCCGTGGGCCAGCCGCCGCACGCCGTGTACGCGCTGCGCGTCCTGGACGCCGTGGGGCGCTGCGGCGGGCGGCGGGTGGAGCAGCTGTGCCGCCATCTGACGGC
>NZ_JBTYMC010000271.1:0-9172 GCF_054880855.1 Streptomyces sp. S6
TCTCGCCCACTTCGAGGCCCTTGGTCACCTGAGCCACGACACCGTTGACGACGCCGACGACGACGTCCCGCTGTTCGCGTCTGCCTTGCCCGTCCACAACGGTCACATGGGACGCCGGACGCCAGGGTGCCGAGCGGGTCGGGGGCCTCGGGGTGGTAGGGCCGCCAGTCGAGGGGCGAGGGCCCGTAGTAGCGGGGGTCGCGCTCCCGCGGCAGGTGGTCCCGGGTGCCGGCGGCGACGCTGATGCGCAGCCGGCGGCGCGTCGCCGGCGGTCCGGGGGTGTCGTCCGTGCCGGCGAACGCGTCGCGGGCGGCTCCGAGGCCGCCGGGGTCGCCGGGTTCGACCTCGGTGTTCTCGCCCGCTTTCACGATCCGCTGGGCGAGGTGGAGCACGGCCTTCTGGTAGTCGTTGCGGAACGACCGTAGTTTGGCGAGCCCGTAGAGCCCGAACTTCTGGTACCGCTCGGTGTGTTCGGGGCCGAGGTAGGGGATCTCCCGTACCTGGTCCGGGAGCCGGTGCTCGGGCACGGGCACCCACAGCGCGGGGACGACGGCGCCGGGCACGAACCCCGGTCGCCGGCCGAAAGCCGTCCATTCCTTGCCGCACCAGGGGTTGATGAAGTAGCGGGGTGAGTACAGGGGCACGAACACGCGGCAGCCTGCGAGGGACGCGGCGTGGGCGTGGCCGGCCGCCTGTGCGGGATGCGCGGAGCGGTCCATGTATCCGGCGGCCCCGGCGGGCACGGTGGTGAGGTTGCGGATGTGGTCGCAGACGTCGCGGAAGAGGCGGTGCACCCACAGGTCGGGGTCGGGGTCGTCGGGTCCGTCTTTGGGTATGCGCGCGTAACTCAGGAAGAAATAGGGCCCGTCGCTGTCCGCGCCCGCCGGATCCGTCGGCCCCACGCAGTCCCCCGTTCCCCGCCCGAGAACTCAGTGTAGGGACGGAGAGGCTTCTTGTGACGAGGGTGCGGGAACCCGTCATCCTCGATTTCCGGCCAGCCACCGCGCGGCGAACGAGGCCGCTTCCGCGAGCGGGAACAGCAGCGCCTCACCTGATCCGACGGGGCCTCGCCGCACCGCGCCCGTCCGGGCCTCGAACGCGGCCCCGAGTTCCCCGAAGTCCCGGTCGTCGAGGGCCACGTCCCGGTAGGAGACCCAGGTGCGCACCCCGCCCCGCCGTACGACGCACCGGTACTCCCGCCACGGCGCCCCCGGCATCCGGTACTCCCCCAGATGGAACGCCGTGCACACCTCGAACCCGACGCCCAGCAGCAGGACCTGGGCCCCGGCCTCCTCAAGGCGGGCGAGGGGTGACCGCTCCCCCAGGTGGCACTCCTCGTCGTGGCCCGCCATCAGTTCCCGGGCCCGCGCGCCGAGTGCGGCGAACGAGGTCTGCGGGTGCGCGCTGCGCACCGCCCCCGGCGCACGGCGGACGGCCTCCGCCAGTCTCCCCACACCCTGTGAGGCCGTCCGCCCGTCGAAGGGCGGCATCTCCGCCCGGTAGGCGGCGATCTGGCGCTCCGTCATGTCCCGGGTGTGTTCCCGGTACGCCGGCGACGTGTCCGAGTTGCCGGCGGTGAACGCCGGTACCACCACGGTCCCTTCGGGGCCGACCGCGTCGAGCAGCGCGGACAGGACGGCGTCCGGTCCCGCGCCCACGCGGCGCAGGGAGGCGTGGACGAGGAGCGTGGCGCCGGGGCGCACGCCGAGCCGCTCCAGCCCGCCGGTCACCGGGTCCTCCGCATGCCCTCGACGAACCGGAGCCCGAGGGGGGTGAGGCCCGGTGCCCCGGCCAGTTCGCGCAGCTGCCGCCGGGCCTGTCCGGTGCCGAGCAGGACGTCGGTCGCGACGCGCGCGTAGGTGTCGGCGAGCAGCGCCTCCACGTGCGGGTCGTCGTCCTCCCGGTACAGCTCGCACGTGTCGAGCAGGACTTCCAGCACGCCGCGCCGGTAGCCGCGCACGAGTTGGACGGCGACTTCCTCGGGGTCGTCGCAGAGGTGCACGCCGAGAGCGGCGAATCCGGCTCGGGCGCTGCGGGGCGGGGAGCTGAGCGGGGTCACGGTCCGTACGCCGACGGCCATTCCGGCGGCGACGCCGGGCAGCGCACGGTCGATGAGCTCCCACGCCTTGGTGAGGACCTGCTCCAGGCGGACGGCCTCCTGCGAGGGGAGCGGTCCGGGACGGACAGGGGCGCCGAAGCAGTCGCGGTGGGGGTCGGCATCGTCCAGGGCGACGTCGAGGCCGCCGCAGTTCAGGCGCCGCACGGCGCCGGCCTGCTCCACCAGGTTCGCCAGATGGTCCGGTGCCGCCCGGCCCTCGAAGCACCGTACGAGCCAGGGCCAGGTGTAGGGGTGGGCCAGGACCGCTCCCAGGGTGCGCTCGTCCGCGAGGCGCCGCCGGCCCTCCTCCCACGACGGACCGGCGGCGAGGGGGTGTTCGCCGCTCGCCACGCGTTCCGCGAGTTCGTCGAGGAGAGAGCGGGTGACTCGTTCCCTGTTCCTGGCGAGGCCTCGGACCGCGGTGCCGTCGGCGAGGGCGTCGAAGCCGTCGACCGGGCGGGTGGCGTCCACGCCCGTGCGGGCGGCCAGTCCGCCGACGAGCTCCAAGAGGTCGGCGCAGTAGACGGACGGGTTGGCGAAGCCGGTGCCGCCCGTGCGGTAGCGGTGCGCGAAGAGGCCGCCGCCGCAGGAGCGGACGACCGGGCAGGCCCGGCACCGGGCGCAGAGCCCGTCGAGGCCCTGCTGCCGGGCGGTCATGCCGGGGTGGCGGGAGACCTCGTCGAAGGAGTGGCGGAAGACGTCGAGGCCGGTGGCGGGGGCGCCGTCGTAGGCGGTCTTCAGGGAGTCGGCCTGTTCGTAGCCGCCGTCCGTCTCGATCACGACGAGGTCCGCCGCGTCGAGGCCCATGGCCTCGGTGTGGCTCGGGCCGCCGCCCAGGGTGCTGATGACGGAGTCGAAGAGCCGTACGGGCATGGGGGTGCCCCGCTCGCTCCAGCGGGCGTGCACCGCGAGCAGCCAGTCGGCGTAGGGGGTCGCCTCGCCCCCGGGGCGGTGGGGCGGGGTGTCCCAGGTGGCGTGCGGGAGCAGGAAGTCGATGCGCGGCGGCGCGAGGTCGGCCAGGGCGTCGAAGACCCGGACGGGGTCGTTGCGGACGTCGACCGTGCAGAGGATGCCGGCGAACAGGTGGCGGCGCTCGTTCAGCAGGGCGATCGCCGCGAGGGTCCCGGCGTGGCTGCTGCGGCCGTCCTGGTGGAGCCGGTGGCGGTCGTTGGCCGCGCGGTCGCCGTCGAGGCTGACCCCGACCCGGACGCCGTACTCGTCGAAGAGGTCGAGGTGCCGGGGTGTCAGCCGCAGGCCGTTGGTGTGGATGCGCAGGTCCAGTGCGGCGACCTCCCGCAGGGCGCGGGTGAACTGCTCGCAGATGTGGCGCAGTCGGGGGATGCCCGCGAGGAGCGGCTCGCCT
This sequence comes from Streptomyces sp. S6, assembly GCF_054880855.1. Taxonomy (NCBI): domain Bacteria; kingdom Bacillati; phylum Actinomycetota; class Actinomycetes; order Kitasatosporales; family Streptomycetaceae; genus Streptomyces; species Streptomyces sp. S6. Next base: position 3,462 of record NZ_JBTYMC010000271.1, read on the forward strand.
CCGTGCAGGACGACCTGGACGGAGGTGAGCCGGTGCGCGTGCGCGTGTTCCGCGAGTCTCAGCGCGGACCGGGCGGCGGTCGCCTCCGGCATCACCTTGGGCTTCCCCCGCCAACTCGTGTCGGCGTGTTCGTACACGTAGCAGTGGCGGCAGGCGAGATCGCATCGGCTGTGCACCTTGAGCACGACCTGGCGCAGCGGCACGGGAGGGCGGGTCACGGCTCGGGAACCGCGCTGTCAGATGGCGGACTGGAAGGCGGGCCGCGGCCCCGCGGCCCGGCCGGTGCAGGCCAGAGCGCGCCGCACTCCGCGGACGGTCCTCGGGTCCGCCGGAGCGTCGGGACGGGGTGTCTTCGGGTCGGGACGACGGACGGTCGACGGCTTGCCGGGCATCGGCTCACGGCGGCTCAGCGAAACAGCCACGGTTCCCCCTCGGTGGAAGGATCACAAAGGACACCGATTCTCCGCCGAGGCCGGCTCGGACGAAGGCTCGGAGGAACGCACCGTACCTCCCTCCGAGCCCGAACAGCCGTCAAAGGAAGCGGAGTACGCCCTGAAGCACCACCGCGGGCTTCGTCCCGCCCTCGATCTCGATGGTCCCGTCCACGGTGATCTGCACCCCACCGGCCACGTCCGTCACATCGGTGAGCCGTGCGGCGAGGCGGATGCGGGAGCCGACCCGTACCGGTGAGGGGAAACGCACCTTGTTCAGGCCGTAGTTGACCTTGGTGGTGACGCCCTCGACCTCCAACAGGCCGCTGAACAAGGGGATGAACAGGGACAGGGTGAGATAGCCGTGGGCGATGGGCGCCCCGAACGGCCCCTCCTTCGCCCGCTCGACGTCGACGTGGATCCACTGGTGGTCGCCGGTCGCGTCGGCGAACGTGTCGATCGCGGACTGGGTCACCTCGATCCAGTCGCTCGTCCCGAGGTCGCTCCCGGCGAGCTTCTTCAGTTCGTCGAGGCCGTTGACGGTGATGGTCATGGTGGTCCTTCGTTATTTGCCGTAGCGCTCGCGCACGCGGGACTTGAGGAGTTTTCCGGAGGCGGTGCGCGGGAGTTCGTCCGCGAGCACCACCGTTTTGGGGATCTTGTACTTGGCGAGGCGCCCCGCGAGGGCCGCGAGGATCGCCTCGGGGTCGGGCCGGGCGCCCGCGCGGGGGACGACGACGGCGCGCGGCACCTCGCCCCACCGCTCGTCGGCGACGCCGATGACCGCGCACTCGGCGACTCCGGGCTGTGCGAGGATCAGGTCCTCGATCTCGGCGGGGTAGATGTTCTCCCCGCCCGAGATGATCATGTCCTTGATCCGGTCGACGATGTGGACGTACCCGTCCTCGTCGACCCGTGCCGCGTCCCCGCTGCGGAACCACCCGTCGGTGAAGCTCGCGGCGCTCTCCTCGGGCAACCCCCAGTATCCGGGCATCACATGGGGCCCGCGCACCACGACCTCGCCGGTCTCCCCCACGTCGACCGGCACCAGGTCCGGGCGTACGACGCGGACGTCGCTGAAGAAGTGCGGCACGCCCGCCGAACCGGCTTTGCTGACCGCGTGTTCGGCGTCGAGGAAGAGCGTCCCGGGGGACGCCTCGGTCATCCCGTACCCCTGGAGGAAGGTCAGTCCGCGCTCCTGGTAGGCGGCGATCAGCGGCGTCGGCACCGGGGAGCCGCCGCAGGTGAGCAGCCGCAGAGACGTCAAGTCGGCCTTGGGCCAACCGGGGTGACGGGCCATCAGGTCGAACATGGTGGGCACGCCGAACATGAACGTGATCCGGTGCCGGGCGACCAGCTCGAAGGTCGCGTCGGGGTCGAACGCCTCGACGAGGACGCAGGCGCCGCCCTTGAGCAGGACCGGCAGGGTCAGCATGTTGAGGCCGGCGGTGTGGAACAACGGGGCGGATACCAGGGCGCGTTCGTCCGCGATCAGGTCGGTGTCGACGAGGACGTTGACCGCGTTCCAGACGAGGTTGCCGTGGGTGAGCATGGCACCCTTGGGGCGTCCCGTGGTGCCCGAGGTGTACATGATGACGCTGGTGTCGTCCGGGGTGACGGGCTCGTCGATCGGCTCGAACGGCGCCTGCGCCAGGGCCTGTTCGTACTCCGCGCCGACTTCGAGGAAGGTCCGGACGTCCGTGGAGCCGGGCAGTCCGGCGACGAGACCGGTGTGGGTGGGGGCATAGACAAGCGTCTTCGCGCCGGAGTCGGCGAGCTGGTAGGCGATCTCCGGTCCGGCGAGGCGGGTGTTGAGCGGGACGAACACCGCGCCGAGCACGCCGGCCGCGAACAGGGTCTCCAGGTAGGAGGGGTGGTTCGGGCCGAGGTAGGCGATCCGGTCGCCGCGCCTGAGGCCCCGGGCGCGCAGGGCGTGGGCGAGGCGGGTGGTGCGGTCGTGCAGGGCGGCGTACGTGTGCTCGGTGTCACCGTGGATCAGGGCGGTGCGGTGGGGGGTCTTGCGGGCCCGGCGGGCGGGCCAGGAGCCCAGTCCCTCGTTGCGCATCTGCGGTCCCTCTAGATCGTCAGCAAACGGGCGGCGTTCTCTTTCAGGATCTTCGGCCTGACCTCGTCCTTGATCGGCAGCTTCGCGAAGTCGGCGAGCCAGCGGTCGGGGGTGAGGACGGGGAAGTCGGAGCCGAAGAGGACCTTGTCCTTCAGCAACGTGTTGGCGTACTGCACCAGTTGGGGCGGGAAGTACTTCGGCGACCAGCCCGACAGGTCGATGTGGACGCCGGGTTTGTGGGTGGCGACCGCGAGCGCCTCGTCCTGCCAGGGGAAGGAGGGGTGCGCGAGGATGATCTTCATCTCCGGGAAGTCCGCGGAGACGTCGTCCACGTGCAGGGGGTTGGAGTACTTGAGGCGGATGCCGCCGCCGCCCGGGACGCCCGCGCCGATGCCGGTCTGGCCGGTGTGGAAGAGGGCGACGCAGCCGGTTTCCTCGATCACCTCGTACAACGCGTACGCGACGGCACGGTCGTTGGGGAAGAAGCCCTGGATGCTGGGGTGGAACTTGAAGCCCCGTACGCCGTACTCCTCCACGAGCCGCCGGGCCTGCCGCACCCCCGCCTTCCCCCGGAACGGGTCGATGGACTCGAAGGGGATCAGGACGTCGGCGTTCTTCGCGGCGGCCTCCGCGATCTCCTCGTTGGGGACGGGCGGGGTGCCGGTCGCGGACTCGGCGTCCACCGTGAAGATCACGGCCGCCATGTTCCGTTCCCGGTAGTACGCCGCCGTCTCCTCGATCGTCGGCTTCCGCTTGCCCTCGACCTTGAAGTAGGCGGAGGAGGCGTCGTGGAGGTCGTCGCCGAGGGAGGAGTGGCCCTGGGAGGAGACCTCGGCGTGGGTGTGGACGTCGATGGCGGTGAGGGCGTCGACGTCCATCGCCGGGCGCGTGCTCACGCCTGCTCCAGCTTCGGTGCCGGGATGCCCACCGTCTCGGGCCGGGCCCCGACCGACGTGCCCCACGCCTCGGCGAGCGTCTCCGGTGTCCAGCCGCCGTCCGCGTACGCCGCCCGGATCTCCTGCGGGTGCGACCACAGCGTCACCTTGTCGCCGCCGATGCCGATCGCCTGGCCGGTGATCCCGCGCGCGGCGTCGGAGGCGAGGAACGGCACGAGGGCGGCGCAGTCCTCGGGCGTCCCGAAGCCCTCGCCCTTGCGGAGGAACCCGGGCAGCGGCTCGCCCTGCTTCAGCGCCTCGACGTACGGCGCGAACGCGGGGATCGTCTCGGTCATCGCGGTCGCGGCGACGGGCACGATCGCGTTGACGGTGATCCCCGCGCGGCCCAGCTCCATCGACCAGGTCCGGGCGAACGCCGCGATCCCGGCCTTGGCCGCCGCGTAGTTCGTCTGCCCGAAGTTGCCGCGCTGGCCCGCGGGCGAGCCGACGAGGATCAGCGTGCCGCCCTCGCCCTGCTCCCGCATGCGGACGGCGGCGGCGCGGGCGCAGGTGAAGGTGCCGCGCAGGTGGGTGGAGACGACGGCGTCGAAGTCGTCGTCCGTCATCTTCCACAGCACCTTGTCGCGCAGGATGCCGGCGTTGGTGACCAGCACGTCGAGCCGGCCGAACGCCTCGACGGCGCGTGCCACGAGCCGGTCCGCGGCCTCGGCCGTCCCGACGGGCACCACCTCGGCGACGGCCGTGCCGCCGGCCTCGGTGATCGCCTTGACCGCCTGCGCCGCCGCCTCCTCGTCGACGTCGTTGACCACCACGGACGCGCCGCGGTCGGCCAGGGCGCGGGCGTAGGCGAGGCCGAGGCCGCGGCCTGCGCCGGTGACGACGGCGGCCTTGCCGGTGAGATCGATGCGCGGCACGGAGAGTCCCTTCGACTGAACGACAGGAGCGATGTGAAAATCGAAGGTAAGAGCAATAATTGTCGACGTCAATAGTTGTCGCCGCCTCGCCGATGATTCATGCTGGAATCTGTGACCACAGATCCCCCGCCCGGGGCCGACACCGAGGAGCCCGCCATCACCAGCCCGCACGACACCGCCGGCACCGCCCCGATCGACGCGAACGAGCCGTGGATGCGCGGACTGCACGCGGACACGGGCTATCTCCTGTACCGACTCGGCCTGCGCTCGGGCCAGTTGTTCAACACGTTCCTCCAGGAGTCGGGCCTGCGCCTGCGCCACTACGCGGTGCTGCGCTACCTCGCGGGCGGCGAGGGCGCCCTGCAACGGGAGTTGAGCGCGCGGCTCGGCTACGACCCGAGCGCGATAGTCGGCCTGGTCGACGACCTGGAGCGGATCGCCTTCGCCGAGCGCCGCCCCTCCCCCGACGACCGCCGCAGCCGTGTCGTGGTCCTCACCGACGCGGGCCGCGCGTTCCTGCGGGACACGGACGAGGCGGGGCAGCGCGTCACCGACGAGCTGGCGGAGCCGCTGACGCCGGCCGAACGGGAGGTGCTGCACGGCTTGCTGCTGCGGGTGGCCGGGGAGGATCTCACCTGACGCCCGGTGACCGGCCGCCATGCGGGATGGTGACGCCATGAACCCGCGTTCCGCTCCGGACCGGCTGCTGTCCGTCCTCGCCGCGTTCGACCAGGACCACACGGCCCTCGGCCTCACCGACATCAGCCGGCGAGCCGGCCTGACCCTCACCACCGCGCACCGCCTCGTCGGCGCGCTCACGGCGTGGGGCGCCCTGGAGCGCGACGCGTCCGGCACGTACCACGTCGGTCTGCGCCTGTGGGAGATCGCCGCGCTCGCCCCCCGCGGCCTCGCCCTGCGCCAGATCGCCCTGCCCTACCTGGAGGACCTCTACGAAGCCACGCACGAAAACGTCCAGCTGGCCGTGCGCGACGGCCACGACGTCGTGTACACGGAGTGGCTCAGCGGACGCTCCTCGGTGGGTGTCCACATCCGCGTCGGCGCCCGCTGGCCCCTCCACGTCACGGGCGTGGGGCTGGTGCTGCTCGCGCACGGCGACACGGACCTCCAGGACTCCTACTGCGCCGCCCCGCTGAAGTCCTTCACCCCCCACACCGTCACCGACGCGGCCCACCTGCGCCGCGTCCTCGCCGAGATCCGCCGCACCGGCACCGCCGTGAGCGACCGCCAGGTCACCGACGACGCCCTGTCGGTGGCGTCCCCGGTGCGCGGCCCCGGCGTCAAGGTCACGCCGGTGTCGTACGAGCAGGACGTCAAGTCCGCGCTCACCAAGGTCGAGCTGAAGGAGGCGGACGCGGCCCTCGTCTACAAGACGGACGTCCACGCC
>NZ_JBTYMC010000272.1:0-9168 GCF_054880855.1 Streptomyces sp. S6
GTCTCCGTTTCGTCAACCTGGTGGACAGAAGTCGCTCACAGAGGGGAGCGAAACCCTCTTGACAATACCTCCGGCTGTGGATAAGACGCCCGTCAGTTCCGGGGGTACACATCCTCGGGCGGCGGTCGCGGTTCGCGGAGGCCGCGCTGGTGGACGGGGTGGTGGGGCTGGTCGTGGCGCCGCGCGGGCGGCTGCGGCTGGCGCTGACGTTCAGGGTCGCGGATGGGCGGGTCGAGGAGTACGAGGTGATCGCGGACCCGGCGCGGCTGGGGGCGTTGCGGGTGGGCGTCCTGGACTGAGCCTGTATGGACGGGTGAGGTAGTCTCATACATCTCAGTTCATGAGCGAACCCGGGGGAAGATCTCGTGAAGCCAGGACGATCCCGTACGGCACGCCGAGCGGGCGGTGTCTGTGCACTCCTGTCGGCCGTCGTCGTGAGCAGTTGCGGCGCGGACCACGCGGCTCAGCGGGACGACGACGGCGACAAGCCGCCCACCGCGCTGATCACGGCGTTGCGTGAGACCAGGGACACCGGAGCGGCGCGTGCCTGGACCGAGTTCGGCGACGTCGCCGCCCTCCGCTCCCAGGGCACCCCCGCGAAGCCGAACCCCCTGCTCGGACACGGCGAGGCCAGGCTGGCCCCCGCCGCGAGGCTGCTCCCCGACCTCACCGGCATCGACCCGTACGCCGCCCGCACCGCCGTCTCCGTCGGCAGGCCGCCCGCCTCGGTCGGGTTCCTGTACGGCACGTTCGACACGGCCGCGATCGGCGCGAAGCTCAAGAAGCTCGGGTACGCCGAACACCCCCTCGGCGGCGGCGAGTCGACGTGGGTGATCCGCGACGGCCACGCGATCGACCCGGCCGATCCGCTGGCCCGGATCGGCATCGTCACCTCGATGAACGTCGTGCGCGTCGCACCCCGGCGGATCGTCTACGGGGGCGCCACCACGGACCTCGACCAGGCGACCGAGGGCACCGGGCCGCTGGCCGGCGACAAGGCGGTCGGCGCGGTCGCGGACTGTCTCGGCGAGGTGCGGGCCGCCTGGGTCGGGCTGGACGAGAAGACCGCGCCGGAGCCGATGGGTGTCGGTGTCCGGCAGACGGCGAAGGGTCCGGCCACGGAGGTCGTCTGCATGACGACCGCGAGCGACGGCGCGGCGGAGTCGATCGCGTCGGCCTGGCCCGGCCGGGTGAAGTCGACGACGTCCATGGTCACCGGCGTGCCCTGGTCGGCTCTCCTCGCCGAGCCGAAGGCCGAGGTGCTCGGCGGCTCCTCCCACGTCGTACGGCTGACCGCGCGGGCGACCGGTTCGGTGAACGCGCTGTTCGACGCCTGGGCGCACATGGACCTCGCGCCGCTGCTGACCGGGGCGCGGCCGGCGCCCGAGAACTCGGTCAAGGCGAGGTAGGCCCCGTCCGGCCCTTCCCGAGACCGCTCTGCGAGACCCCCTCCCGAGAAAGAGACCCTCCGTTGCCCATCCGCGTCACCTCCCTGCCCACGGCCGCGATACTCGCCGTCGCCTCCCTCGCCGCCCTCACCGCCTGCTCGTCCTCCGGCGGCGGCGCCTCCTCCCCGCCCCCGCCCGTCGCCCCGCCCAAGGCCGCCACCCTGACCGGCACCGTCGGCCGGAACACCTCGGGTTCGAAGGACGTGACGGTCGACTCCTGCTCGGTCGACGCGGTGACGAAGATCCCGAGCGCCGCGCTCACCGTGACCAACCACGGCACGGACACGGCGACCTACCTCGTCCAGCTGGAGTTCCTCGACGGCAGCGGGACGCGGCTGGCGGAGGGGCCGGCGATCGCGCACAGTCTCGCGGCGGGCGCGGCGGCCAAGGAGACGGCGGGCGGGACGGCGCCGGTGTCCACGGACGTGACCTGCAAGCTTTCCAAGGTTCAGCGTCTCGCGGGGATGTGATCCCGTCTAGGGTCGAGGGCATGACGTCATCTCCCACCGAGACCGGTACCGCCTTCGACTCCCTCCTCCTCGACTCCGTGCCCGACCAGGAGACCCTGCGGCGCACCTACGAGCTCCCGGGCGCCCCGGCCGTCCGCAAGCAGATGACCGAACTCACCGAGCAGACCAGGGCGTTGATCGGGTGCGCGTCGCTCGTCATGGTCGCGAGTGTGGACGCCGAGGGGAACTGTGACGTCTCGCCGCGCGGCGGGCCCGCCGGGTTCGTCGCGGTGCTGGACGAGCGGACGGTGGCGATACCGGACGCGACCGGGAACAAGCGGCTGGACACGCTCCAGAACGTGATCGCCACCGGCCGCGCCGGGCTGCTGTTCATCGTCCCGGGGCGCACGACGACCCTGAGGGTGAACGGGCGGGCCTGTGTCTCCACCCGGCCGGAGCTGCTGTCCCAGCTCACGGCCGTGGGCAAGCCGCCGGCCAGCGCACTGGTGGTGGGGATCGAGGAGGTCTACCCGCACTGTCCCAAGTCCCTGCTGCGCAGCTCGGCGTGGAAGCCGGAGGGGTGGCTGCCGGTGGACGCGCAGCCGTCGTCGGCCGAGGTGACGCTGGCGCAGCTGCGGATGCCGGGCCTGACGATCGCCGACATCGAGCGGACGGAGGAGGAGGCGCTCAAGTACCGGTACGAGTGAAGCACTTGAGGCTTCACGTCGGCCCCTCCCCGCGCACCCGGGCCAGCACCCCCCGGATCAGTTCCGCGCTGATCATGAAGTGTTCCCGCGCGATCTCCTCCGCCCGCTCCGGCTCCCCCGCCTCGATCGCCGCGTAGAGGGCGGTGTGCCCCTCGCCCGCCCGGTGGAAGTGGCCGCGTTCGCCCTTGCCCCACGGCTCGACGGGGAAGCCGAGGCTGACGCGGGTGAGGAGGTCGCGGCTGAGGCGGGCGATCTGCGGGTTGTGGGTGGCTTCGCAGACGGCGCGGTGGAAGGCGCTGTCGGCGGCCTGTTCCGCGCGGGGTGTGTCGGCGGACAGGTGGGCGGCGAGGGCGTCCCGCATGGGGGCGAGGTCCTCGGGGCGCCGACGGCGGGCGGCGGTCGCCGCGACCATGCCCTCCACCAGGCCACGCAGGTCGAAGAGTTGCTCGAACTCCTCCCAGCGGGGCAGCAGCGTCCGCCGGACCGCGTCCCCCGAGGACTCGCTCCAACTGTCGCGCACGAACGCCCCGCCGCCCCGGCCCCGGCGCACCTCGATGACGCCGAGGGCGGTGAGCCGCCCGACGGCCTCGCGCACGGTGGGGCGGCTGACGTGCAGCAGGCCGGTCAGCTCGCGTTCGGCGGGGAGCCGCTCGCCGGGCAGGAAGTCTCCGACGGCGATCGCGGTGAGGATCCGGTCGGCGACCTCGTCGACCGCCGACGACACCCTGACCGGGCGCAGCTCGGAGGGTGGTCCGGCGCCGAGGACGACGCGGTCGATGAGGCGCGCGTAGGTGTCGCCCGCCCCCTGTGATTCAGCCTCGGATGTCAGTTGTCCTCCCCGAAATCGCTTCTTCGGTAAACGCGCGCGGGCTGTGTGAACCCTGCGTTACGTCTTTCCCTGCCCCGAATAAAAGGTCTTGTGGCCTGACCTTTTCTCCGTTCACTATCCCATCCATCCACCACACACCAACCATTTTCGGACAGCGGCCGACTGATTCCGGCCGCTCCGGGAGGCTTCTCCGTGGCGATCCCCGAACCGAACCACACCGGCACCGTCGACTTCAACGGCCACTCGACCTGGTACCGGATCACCGGCGAACCCGGCGGCACACCCCTCGTGGTCCTGCACGGCGGCCCCGGCGCCGGACACGACTACACGCTCAGCATCGCGGGCATCGCCGCCCAGGGCCGCCCCGTCGTCCACTACGACCAGCTCGGCACCGGACGCTCCACGCATCTGCCCGCCGAGGGCGCCGACTTCTGGACCGTCCAGCTCTTCCTCGACGAACTCGACAACCTGCTCGGCGAGCTGGGCATCGCCGACACCTACCACCTGCTCGGCCAGTCCTGGGGCGGCATGCTCGCCGCCGAGCACGCGGTACGCCGTCCGGCAGGGCTGCGCGGCCTCGTCATCGCCGACTCGCCCGCGTCCATGGAGCTGTGGCTGCGGGCGGCGGCCGAGCTGCGGGCCGAGTTGCCGCAGGAGGTCCAGCGGACGCTGCTCGCCCATGAGGCGGACGGCACCACGGACCACCCCGACTACCGGGCCGCCGAACAGGTCTTCAACGAGCGCCACGTGTGCCGGCTGGTCCCCAACCCGCCCGAGGTGCAGGCCACTTGGGAGAACATCGCCGCCGATCCGACCGTGTACCACACGATGAACGGCCCGAACGAGTTCCATGTCGTCGGCACCCTCAAGGACTGGTCCGTCGTCGACCGGCTCCACCTGGTCGAGGCGCCGACCCTGCTGGTGTCCGGGCGCTTCGACGAGGCCACCCCCGAAACAGTCCGCCCCTTCGCCGACCGTATCCCCGACGTGCGCTGGCACCTGTTCGAGCACTCCAGCCACATGCCGCACGTCGAGGAGGAGGAGCTGTTCCTACGCGTCGTCGGGGAGTTCCTCGACGCCAACGACTGATTCCCCGCCCCACACCGAGAAAGCCCCCGCCATGCCTCGCACCCCCGTCGGACGCGGCGCCCTCGCCGCCACCGCCGTCACCCTCGCCCTCACCGCCGCCGCCTGTTCCTCGTCCGGCGACGCCCCCTCCTCCGGTTCCCAGGAGCCCGCCACTGCGGGTTCCACCGCTTTCCAGCCGCAGCACAAGGGCGGCACCCTGGAACTCGTCGCGCACGCGGCGGCGGGCAGCTTCGACCCGCAGGTCAACTACACGCTCCAGTACTGGCAGTTGTACCAGTCGATGTACGACGGGCTGCTCGCCTTCAAGAAGGTGAACGGGCAGGAGTCGTTCACCGTCGTCCCGGACCTGGCGACCGCCCTCCCGAAGATCAGCAACGGCGGGAAGACCTACACCTTCACCCTCCGCAAGGGCGTCACCTTCTCGAACGGCAAGCCCCTCACCACCGACGACGTGGTGGCGTCCTTCGAGCGGATCTTCAAGATCTCCAGCCCCACGGCCGGCACCTTCTACAACGGCATCGTCGGCGCCGACGCCTGCCTCAAGACGCCCGCCTCCTGCACCCTGCCCAAGGGCGTGACCGGCGACGCCGCGACCGGCACGGTGACGGTCAACCTCACCGCACCCGACCCGCAGTTCGCGTTCAAACTCGCCGTCCCGCACGCGAGCATCCTCCCCGAGGACTCCCCCGCGAAGGACGCCGGCACCAGCCCGCTCCCGACGACCGGCCCGTACATGGCGGCGTCCTACGACCCGAACCGGGCCCTCAAACTCGTCCGCAACCCGCACTTCAAGGAGTGGTCGCGCGAGGCGCAGCCCCAGGGCTACCCGGACGCGATCGACTACACCTTCGGGCAGACCGTCGAGTCGGAGGTCACCGCCGTCGAGAACGGCCAGGCCGACTGGATGTTCGACGCGCCGCCCGCCGACCGGCTGAACGAGATCGGCACCAAGTACGCCTCCCAGGCGCACGTGAACCCGCTGACCGCGTACTGGTACGCCACGCTGAACGTGAACTCGGCGCCGTTCAACAACAAGTTGGCGCGTCAGGCCATCAACTGGGCCGTCGACCGGTCGGCGGTGGTCCGGCTGTACGGCGGCACGAACCTCGCCTCCCCCGCGTGCACGATCCTCCCGCCGGGCTTCCCCGGTCACGCCGACACGTGCGCCTACACCAAGGGCGGCGGCTCCACCTGGACGGCGGCGGACCTCGCCAAGGCCAAGGAACTGGTGAAGGAGTCCGGGACGGCGGGGCAGGAGGTCGGGGTCGTCGTCCAGGACGACGACGTGAACAAATCGATCGGACAGTACCTCCAGAGCCTGCTGACGCAGCTCGGCTACAAGGCGACGCTGAAGCCGCTGTCGGCGAACATCCAGTTCACCTACATCCAGAACACCAAGAACAAGGTGCAGTTGGCGCTGACGTCCTGGTACCAGGACTACCCGGCGGCCTCCGACTTCCTCAACGTGCTGTTCTCCTGCGCGAGTTACCACCCGGGCAGCGACTCCAGCGTCAACATCTCCGGGTACTGCGACAAGGGCGTGGACGCCAAGATGAAGGCGGCGACCAGCGACCGGCAGTGGGCGGCGATCGACCAGCAGATCATGGGTGACTCGCCCGTGGTGCCGCTGATCAACCCGAAGATGATCGACTTCACGTCGACCCGGGTGGGCGACTACCGGTTCAGCAAGCAGTTCTCCATGCTGGTCGGGCAGCTGTGGGTGAAGTGAACCTCGCGGTGCGCCGGCCTCCCGGCCCCTGGCGCACCGCCGCCTCCGACCTCCTGCGCAACAGGACGGCCCTGGCCGCCGCCGCCGTCCTCCTCCTGATCGTGCTGGCGAGCCTGTGCGCACCCCTGTACGCGCACGACATCGCCCACACCGACCCGTTCCAGTCGCACGTCTCCGCCACCACTCTCGTCGACGGCAGGAGCGTGCCGGTGCTCACCCCGAGCAGCACCGGTCTCGGCCTCGGTGTCACCCCCATCGGGCCGACCTGGGACCCCGCGCACTACTTCCTCGGCGCCGACAACCAGGGCCGGGACGTCATGGCGCGGCTGCTGTACGGCGGCCGGACGAGCCTGTTCATCGGGGTGACGGCGGCCCTGCTGACCTGCGCGGTCGGCACGGTCGTCGGGGTGGTCGCCGGGTACGCGGGCGGGGTCGTCGACGCGGTGGTCTCCCGGGTCCTGGACGTCGTCTGGGCGTTCCCCGTGTACCTGCTGGCGATCTGCCTGTCGGTGGTCCTCCTCACCGACGGCCTGAAGCTCGGGCCGCTGACGGTGGACGCGGGAAGTCTGTGGCTGCCCGTCACCATCATCGCGGCGATCTATGTCCCGTACGTGGCACGGCCGTTGCGCGGTCAGGTGCTGGTGCTGCGGGACAAGGAGTACATCCAGGCGGCGATCGGCTCCGGCGCCGCGACCGTACGGATCCTGCGCCGGGAGGTGCTGCCGAACGTGGTGCCCACCGCGCTGGTGTTCGTGCCGCTGATGACGGCGCTGGCGATGCTGACGGAGTCGGCGCTGTCGTTCCTGTCGGTGGGTGTCCAGCCGCCGCAGGCCAGTTGGGGGACGATCATCGAGGACGGCCTCGGGCTGCTGTACACCCGGCCCGTGGTGACGATCGCGCCCGGACTGCTGATCGCGCTGACCACGGCCGCGCTCAACGTCCTCGGCGACGGGGTGCGCGACGCTCTCGACCCGGGCGCCCGGCTGCGCGGAGGGGTGTGAACCATGCTTCTCTTCGCTCTGCGCCGCTTCGGTTCGGCGCTGCTGGTGATGTTCGCGATCAGCGTCCTGGTGTTCCTGATCTTCTTCGCGACCCCGGGCGTCGACCCGGCAGCGCGGATCGCGGGACGCAACGCGGACGCGGCGACCCTCGCGCAGGTACGGCACTCCTTCGGCCTGGACCGGCCGCTGCCCGTGCGCTACCTGCTGATGATGCGGCACCTGCTGGTCGACCGGGACCTGGAGTCGTTCGTCAACCGCGGCTCCAAGGTCATCCCGCAGATCGTGCAGGCGACCCCGGTGACCCTGTCGCTCGTCGTCGGCGCGGCCCTGATCTGGATGACCGCCGGGATCCTCATGGGGACGGCTGCGGCAACCCTGCGCGGCAAGGCCGCCGACCCGCTGATCATGCTCGTCGGGGTCGTCGGGGTGTCCCTGCCGGCCTACTGGCTCGGCGAGGTCGTCAACCTCCTCACGCAGAAGCAGTTCCACAGCTCCCTCTTCGCGTGGGTGCCGCCGCCCGGGTACGTCGACCTGACCCACGACCCCGGCGGGTGGGCGCTGCACCTGCTGTTCCCGTGGCTGACGCTGGCCCTGCTGTACGCCGGGATCTACGCCCGGCTGCTGCGCGGGGAGGTGGTGAGCGCGCTCGGCGAGGACTACGTCCGTACGGCCCGCGCGAAGGGGCTGTCCGAGCGGCGCATCCTGCTGCGGCACGCGCTGCGGTGTTCGCTGATCCCGGTCGTGTCGCTGTTCGGCCTGGACTTCGGGGCACTCGTGGGCGGCGCCGCGCTGCTGACCGAGGTGGTGTTCGGTCTGCCGGGCATCGGCAAGCTCACCTACGACGCCCTCCAGAACCTCGACCTGCCGGTGATCATGGGGACGGTGCTGTACGCGGCGTTCTTCGTGGTCCTCGCCAACGCGCTGGTGGACATCCTGTACGCACGACTCGATCCGAGGGCCCGCCATGTCTGAACCCCTGCTGGACGTACGCGACTTGAGGGTGCGGTTCCGCACCCGCCAGGGCACGGTCACCGCCGTCGACGGCCTCTCCTTCTCGGTCGCGCCCGGTGAAGTGCTGGGCGTGGTGGGCGAGTCGGGGTCGGGCAAGAGCGTGTCGATGCTGGCCGTGCTGCGCCTGCTGACCAACCCGAACGTCACGGTGTCGGGCCAAGTCCTCTTCCGGGGGCGGGACTTGCTGACGCTGTCCGGCGCCGAGATGCGGGCCGTGCGCGGCCGGGAGATCGCCATGGTCTTCCAGGACCCGATGACCGCGCTCACCCCCGTGTACACGGTCGGCTGGCAGATCGCCGAGCAGATCCGGGCGCACGAGAAGATCTCCCGCAAGGAGGCCGAGGCCCGCGCGGTACAGCTCCTCTCCGACGTCGGCATCCCCGGCGCCGCGTCACGGGTGCACGCCTATCCGCACGAGTTCTCCGGCGGGATGCGGCAGCGCGTCGTCATCGCGATGGCCCTGTCCTGCTCGCCCGTGCTGCTGATCGCCGACGAGCCGACGACCGCGCTGGACGTGACGGTCCAGGCGCAGATCCTCGATCTGATGCGGGAGTTGAACACGCGGGGTTCGGCAATGGTCCTCATCACCCACGACATGGGGGTGGTCTCGCAGATCGCCGACCGGGTGCTCGTCATGTACGGCGGGCGGGCGGCGGAGGAGGGGCCGCGCCGCGAGGTCTTCCATCATCCCCGACACCCTTACACCTGGGGGCTGTTGGACTCGGTGCCGCGCGTCAACGGGCCTCGGCTGCGGCGGCTGCCCACCATCGCGGGGATGCCGGTGACGCCGGGGTCCCTGCCGGAGGGGTGCGCGTTCGCGCCGCGTTGCCGGTTGCGTCATGACCGGTGCGAGGAGCGGCCGGCGCTGACGCCGGGCGGCGGGGGCGGGCACCGGGACGCGTGCT
>NZ_JBTYMC010000273.1:0-9165 GCF_054880855.1 Streptomyces sp. S6
CGGCGCCCTCTACAACGAGCAGATCACGCAGGCCGACACCGGCTGCGACTTCGAGTTCCTCGCGCGCCCCGGCAAGGTCCAGGACCCGTACGCCGGCTGAACCACCCCGCAGCGGGTGGAGCAGGTGCGGGCGCTCGGCGAGGCGCTCCTCGCCCCCTACGGGCGGCCGGACGAGGCCGAACGGCTCGCCGCCGTGGAGGAGTTGGTGCTCGCGCGGATCCGGCAGCTCGCCGCGCACGAGATCGGGCACGCGCTCGGCTTCATGCACAACTACGCGAGCACCCGGCACCACCACCCGTCGGTGATGGACTACCCGCACGCCCGTATCGCCGTCACCGCGGACGGCGCCCTGGACCTCTGCCGCGCCTACGCCGTCGGGCTCGGCCCGTGGGACCACTTCCTCGTCCGGCACGCGTACGGCGACCTCACGGAGACGGAACTCGCCGAGCTGCGGGCCGAGTTCGCGCACCTCGCGTACGTCACCGACGAGGACGGCCACGGCCCGGACGCGGCGCACGCGGACGGGGTGCCGTGGGTGACCTCGGGTGACGCGCTGCCCGCGCTGGAGCGGATCCTCCAGGTCCGGCGGATCGCGCTGGCCGGCTTCTCACGCGGGGTGCTGCCGCCCGACCGGCAGACCGGGGAGCTGGAGGAGCGCGCGGTCCTGCTGCATCTCCTGCACCGGCACGAGGTGACGGCCGTCGCGCGGCTCGTCGGCGGGGTGCGGTACGCGTACGGCGTCGCCGGGGAGGCCGGGGCGGGGGTGGTTCCCGTGGCCCCGAGGGTGCAGCGGGCGGCCCTGGAGCGGCTCGCGGGGTTGCTGCGGGCGGAGGAACTCGGGCTGCCGGAGAGCGTGCTGGCCGTTCTGACGCCGCCCGCGATCCGCTACGAGCGCAGCAGCCAGTACTACGACTCGTCCGCCGGGCGTGTCTTCGATCCCTTCAGTGCCGTGCGGGTCGCGGCGACGCTCGTGACGGAGGCGCTGCTCGATCCGGCGCGGCTGCACCGGCTGGCGTGGCAGCACGCGGCGGACTCCTCGGTGCCGGGGGCCGGGGAGGTGGTCAGGGCGCTGCTGTCGGCGACGTGGCTGCGGTCGGACGCGGTGTCGGCGGAGGTTCCCGCCGGGGCGGTCGTCCAGCACACGGCCGACTGGGCCGTCCTCCACCATGTGCTGCGCGTCCTCGGCGCCGACGGGTTGCATGCTCCGGTGCGGGAGGAGGTGCGTTCCGTGGTGCGGGAGTTCGCCGTGGTCCTGCGGCAGGGGGACGGGCATCGGCGTGCGGGTGGGGAGTTGCTGGTGGCGTACCTGGCGGATCCCGGTTCGGTGCGGTTGGATCCGCTGCCTCGGGTGCCGCCGGGGGCGCCGAACTAGGGCCGGACGCCGGTGCGGTGGGCCTGGGCGAGGGAGGCCGGGGAGTCGGTGCTGCGGGTGGACTCCGTGGGGATGTGCGGGGGTGTGGTGGGCCGGGTGGGTGGGGTGTGGGCGGGGAGGCGGGCCGTGCCCCAGGTGTAGGGGTCGGCCTGGGGTGAGCCGTAGGGGGACCAGGCCAGGCGGGTCTGGGAGGTGTGGTCGGTGGTGTCGGAGTCGTAGACGAGGATGTTGAGGGTGAGGCGGTCGGGGTCGGGGGGTGCGGGGAGGTCGGTGAGGGGGATCCTGGCCTCGACCGTGTAGCCCCGGTAGGGGGTGGTGACCGTCGAGGCCAGGCGGAGGGACGCGGGTGGCGGGCCCTGGTGGTTGTCGGCGTCGCGGGTGGCGGCCGGGGTGCCGTCCGGGGTGGTGTGCGGGACGATGCCGAGCTTGAAGGTGGTCGAGGTGTCGTCGGCGGTGCCTCGGGGGTCGATGGCGATCTCCACGGAGTCGGTGCGCCAGTGGCGTTTGACGTCGCCTCGGGCGAGGATGGCGCCCGGTCGGTCGTCCCGAACGTGGACGAGGACGTACAGGTCGTCGCCGTGGCGGGCGAGTTTGGCGGTCGCGGAACAGTCGGCGGGGGTGGCGGGGTCGCCCTGCCAGTGGGTGAGCGGGAGTTCGGGGCCGGGGTATTCGCCCTCGCCCTCGGTGCCGTCGAGGACCGGGGGTGTGGTGACGGCCGGGATCGTGGTCGTGGGGCGGCGGGGGTAGGCGGGTTGGGCGTCGTTGGCCAGCCAGGGGAGGCCGATGCGGTGGGTCCAGTCGCGGAACTCGGCGTACAGGGGGCGCAGTTCGGAGTGGGGGCGGACCGGGGCCTCGATCGGGAGGGCGTCCTCCGCGAGGACGGTGAACCAGTCGGAGTCGAGGCGTGCGGGGTCCGTGGGGACGTCGGGCGGGAGGGTGGTCCAGCCCTGGGTGCGGTAGGCGCGGGAGGCGTGGCGTTCGGCCTGGGCCCAGGTGGTGCCGTGGGTGCGGGAGGGGGTGCCGGACCAGACGCCGAGGACGGGGAGGCCGGTGTGCGGGTCGGTGCGGCGGGTTCGGGGGGCCTGTGGGCCCAGGAGGTGCGCGAAGTGGGGGTTCTGGGCGAGGAGTCGGCGGGGGCGCCAGGGGGCGAGGCCCTCCTCGGGGAACGCGGTGGGGTCGGCGGCCTTCCAGAACGCCTCGATGGCGAGCCGTGCGGAGAGCTGGTGGGCGCCGTGCTGGCCGAAGGGGCGGGGGTCCATGGTGACGACGGTGTGCGGGGTGGTGCGGCGGATCAGGTGGACGACGCGTTTCAGGGTGTCCTGCTCGTTCCAGATCCGTGCGGTGAGGGGGGCCGAGAGCGTGTACCAGAAGTCCGGCTTGTCGAGGTAGTAGACGTTCTCGATACCGGCGTACGCGGTCGCCGCGCGCTCCTCGGCCTCCCTGATCAGGCCGAGCGCCGCGCCTTCCTCGGTGCCGGTCGCGTTTCCGCCACCCTCTCCCCTGGTGACGGTGAGGACGGCGGTGCCGAGCCCGTGGAGTTCCCGCCACTGGCCGAACGTCGAGAGGTTCTGCGCCTCGTCGTCGGGATGGGCTCCGACGAACAGGACGTCGGTGTGGGCGGGGTCGGGTCGGGGGTGCGCCGTGGGGGTCTGGCCTGCGGCTACGGCGCCGGCGGCCAGGGCGGTGGCGAGGAGGGTCCGGCGTCGTACGTCGCGCATGGGGGTCCTGGGGGTGTGGGGGCGGACTCGCACAGTAGCGTCCCGTCAGGACTCCCTGGACGGCTAAAAGCCTTGTTTCACGTGAAACATGCCGAGAATCGGGCCAACCCTCCACAAAGGGGCTTCAGAGCGCCACCAGCCGACCACTGCGGCCCCTCAGGCGGACCGAGGCCAGAGCCGCGAACGCCGTTGCCGTCGCGAGGAGGACGGCACAGGTCGTCAGGGCCGTGGCCGAGTCGCCGGAGAGGGCGGCGCGCAGGCCACGGGCCGCCCAGTAGCCCGGGGAGACGGGGGCCACGGCCGACACCCAGCCCGGCAGGGCGGCCAGGGGGACCAGGGCGCCGCCCAGGCTGCTGAGGAGCATGCCGCCGATGTCGAAGGCGGCGGAGAGTTCACCCATGGTGCGGGCGAGGACGCCGAGGAGGGCGCCCAGCGACAGGAGGGTGCAGCTCCAGGCCAGGAGGACGGCGAGGAGGAGTACGGGGTGGGGGACGGAGAGGGCGAAGACGTGGATGCCGGTGGCGATGATCAGGAGCTGTTGGGTGAGGAGGGCGGCCAGGACCGGGAGGGACTTGCCGGCCAGGATCTCCACGGGGCGCAGCGGCGTGGCGCGCAGTCGGTCCCAGGTGCGGGCGAGGCGTTCGGTGAGGATCGCGCTGCCCGAGATGCTGAGGGCGAGGAGGGAGAAGGTCACCAGGGTGCCGACGACGGCCTGTTCGGTGCCTGCCGTGCGGCCTTGGGCGGCGACGTAGAGGGGGCGCAGCAGGGCGAGGAAGACGAGCGGGAGGATCAGGCGGCTGAGGAGGGGGCCGGGTTCGCGGAGCATCAGCAGGGCGTTGTGGCGCAGGAGGACGCCGAGGCGGGTGGCGGAGGGACGGATCACAGGGCCGTGGTTCGTGCGGTCGTGGTTCATACGGTTGCGGCTTCCAGGGAGCGGTAGAGGTCGTCCAGGCTCGGACGGCGGATGTCGACGGAGGCGGGGGTGCGGCCGGCGGCGAGGAGGGCCGCGAGGTCGGCGCCGGGGTCCTGGGTGGGGACGCGGAGTTCGGGTTCGCCGGGGTCTGCGTAGGTGACGCGGAGTTCGCCGGGGAGGTCGCGGGTCAGCTCCTCCTGTGTGCCCCGGGCGATGACGCGGCCCGCGCGGGCGAGCGCCAATGTGGCGCCCAGGTCGACGAGTTCGGGGAGGTAGTGGGTCGTGTAGACGACGGCGGCCCCGGCGGCGGCGCGGGCCTTCACCGCGTCCAGGAGAGCCGTTCGGGTCTCGGGGTCGGCGCCCGCCGTCGGCTCGTCCAGCAGCAGGAGCGGGGGTGAGCCGACCATCGCCGTGGCCGCCTGGACGCGTCGGCGCTGGCCGCCGGAGAGGGCGCCGACGGGGCGGTCGGCGAGTTCCGTGAGGCGGAGTTCGTCCAGGACGCGTGCGATCTCGGCGTCCCGTCGATGTCCGCGCAGGCCGGCCAGTCCGGCGAGGAGGCGTACGTTCTCGCGGGCGCTGAGGGTGCCGTACAGGGCGAGTTCCTGGGGAGCGACGCCGACCAGGTGCCGGGCGGCGCGGGGGCTGTCGTACGGGCCGATGCGCAGGCGCCCTTCGTCCGGGCGGGTCAGGCCGGTGACCGTCTCGACGAACGTCGTCTTCCCGGCGCCGTTGTGGCCGATGAGGCCGACGATCTCGCCGGGGGCGACGGTCAGGTCGAAGCCGTCGAGCGCGCGGCACGGGCCGTAGCGCTTCACCAGTCCTGTCACGGTCAGCATGGCCGCCTCCTCCAGACGTGTACGGCGTATACGTCTACACTGTAGACCCATGAGTGGCAGGCGGGAAGAGATCCTGGACGCGGCGCTGGCGATCGCCGACGAGCACGGCCTCGAAGCGGTGTCGATGCGGGCGCTGGCCGACCGCGTCGGCGTCACTCCGATGGCGCTGTACCGGCACGTGAAGGACAAGGCGGCCCTGCTGGACGGCATGCTCGGCCGGCTCCTCGCCGCCCTGCTCCCCCCGGCCCCCGTCGAGGAGCGCCCCTGGGACGAGCGGCTGACCGTCCTCGCGCACGCCACCCGCGAGGTGATCCGGCGTCATCCCTGGGCCGCTCACCTCGTCTTCTCCCGCCCCGCCGTCACCCCGGACGCCGTGCGCGCGGTCGACCTGATCTACGCGGCGCTCGTCGAGGCCGGTGTTCCGGAGTCCGAGGTCCCGCGTCTTGAGCGGATGATCAGCACGTTCGTCATCGGGTTCGCGGCGTCGGAGGCGGCGGGCCGCTTCTCCCCCGGCAGCCTCGACCCGCGCGGGCGGCGCGGTCAGCTCCCGGAGGGTGTTCTGCCCGCGCACAGCAGGCTCGCGCGCTGGCTGGATCTGGCGCCCGACCTCACCGCCGAGTTCGAGGCGGACCTCGCCGACATCAGGAGGCTGGTCGAGGCGGTCGCAGGGCGGGGAGGCTGAGGGCGCTGGGACTGTCCGGTTGGGTCTGGTGGTGTGTTGCTCAGGAGTGCAGGGCGGTGCGCAGGGTGTCGGTCGCCAGGGTGATGGCGGCCTCGGCGGCCTGGGTGCCGCGCAGCGCGTTCAGCATGACGAAGTCGTGGATGACGCCCTGGAAACGCACGGCGGTGACCGCGACGCCCGCTGCGCGCAGCTTGGCGGCGTACGCCTCGCCCTCGTCGCGCAGCACGTCGGCCTCGGCCGTGACGACGAGGGCGGACGGCAGTCCGGTGAGCTGCTCGGTGGTGGCGCGCAGCGGGGACGCGGTGATCTGGGCGCGGTCGGCGGTGTCGGTCGTGTACTGGTCCCAGAACCACCGCATGGCGTCGCGGCGCAGGAAGTACCCTTCCGCGAACCGGCGGTAGGAGCCGGTGTCGAAGTTCGCGTCGGTCACCGGGTAGAACAGCACCTGCTGGACCAGCGGGACGTCCCCGCGTTCCTTCGCGAGCAGCGTCAGCGCGGCCGTCATGTTGCCGCCGACGGAGTCGCCGGCGACGGCGATCCGTGAGCCGTCGAGGTCGTGTCCGGCGCCCTGTTCGGCGACCCACCTGGCGACGGTGTAGCTCTGCTCCAGGGCGACCGGGTAGCGGGCCTCGGGCGAGAGGTCGTACTCGGGGAAGACGACGGCCGCGCCCGCGCCGACGGCGAGTTCGCGCACGAGCCGGTCGTGGGTGTGGGCGTTCCCGAAGACCCAGCCGGCGCCGTGGATGTACACGATCACCGGGAGGACGCCCTCGTCCTGGACGGGCCGGACGATCCGGGCGCGGACGCTGCCGGTGGGGCCGCCGGGGACGGTCACCCACTCCTCGTCGACGTCGGGCATGTCGGTCTCGCCGGACTGGACGTCGTCGACGGCCTTGCGGCCCTCGGCGAGGGGCAGGTCGAAGAGGTGGGGCGGGTTGGCGGTGGCCTCCGCGAAGGCACGGGCGGCGGGTTCCAGCACCGGGTCGACGGCGTCTGACATGAGGGTTCTCCCTGTTCGTCGAGGTGAGGGCACGGTGGGACGAGGCGGTGGCGCGCAGTTGTCCGCGTCAGCCTCGCAAGCGGCCGTGCCCGCCGGCATCAGTAAGTTGACGGTGTCAGTGCCGACGCCAGGAACCGGGCCCCCTGCCGGATCGCGGCCCGGGTCGGCGGGCTGTCGCGCAGGGAGTTCAGGGAGACGAAGTCGTGGACCGTGCCCAGGTAGCGCACGGCCGTCACCTGGACCCCGGCCCGCCGCAGGAGCCGCGCGTACTGCTCGCCCTCGTCGCGGCAGACGTCGGCCTCGGCGGAGACGACCAGGGCGGCCGGGAGTCCGGCGAGGTCGGCGGCGGTGGCGCGCTGCGGGGCGGCGGTGGGGTCGGCGAGGTCGCCGGGGTCGTCGGCGTACTCCCGCCAGTACCAGTCGACGGCCTCGCGGGTGAGGAAGTAGCCGGACGCGAACCGGTCGGCGGACGCGGTGGCGCCGTCGGGGTCGGTCATCGGGTAGTACAGGACCTGCGCGCGGATCCGGGGCCCGGCCCGCCGCTTGGCCATCATCGTGAGGGCGGTCGCCATGGTCGCCCCGGCGCAGTCCCCGGCGACCGCGAGCCGGCTCCCGTCGAGGCCGAGGGTGGCGGCCTGTCCGGCGATCCAGGTGACGACGGCGTACGACTCCTCCAGGGCGACCGGGTAGCGGGCCTCGGGGGTGCGGGTGTACTCGGGGACGACGACGGCGGCGCCGCTCAGGTCGGCGAGGTCGCCGATCAGGCGGGCGTGGGTGCGGGCGTCGCCGAGCATCCACCGGCCGCCGTGCAGGTAGACGACGACGGGGACGGCGGCGGGGCCGCCTGCCGCGCGCGGGCGGAAGAGCCAGAAGCCGACGAGCCCGGAGGGGCCGCCGGGGGCGACGCGGAACTCGGCGTCCAGGTCGTCGAAGGGGTGGCCCTGCATCTCCAGCAGGGCCTCGCGGCCGTCCACGGCCCCGATCTGGTGCAGGTAGGGCGGCTCGGCCGAGGCGTCGACGAGGCGCTGGACGAGGGGGTCGAGAACTACACGGTCCGGGTGCACGCGCCTCCTTGCGACGTGTCGGGCGGGGTCACAGGTCCTCGACGAGGTCCCGGAGCTGGTTGCGGCTGCTCACCCCCAGTTTCGGATACACCTGGTACAGGTGGGAACTGACGGTACGCGGAGAGACCATCAGATGTTCCGCTATCTCCCGGTTGCGCAGCCCTTTCGCCGCGAGCCGGACGATCTCGCGCTGCTGGGCGGTGAGTTCGGAGAGGGGGTCGGGGCGCACGGGCGCGGTTCCGACGCCGCTGGCCCGCAGTTCGACGCGGGTCTCCTCGGCGAGGCCGGCCGCGCCGAGCCGGGCGAACGTCTCCAGGGCTGCGGTGAGCAGGGGGCGGGCGTCGAGGGGGCGGCGGTGCGTGCGCAGCCACTGCGCGTAGTGCAGCCTGGCCTGGGCGCGGGCCAGGGGCCACTGGTCGGCGGCCGGGTTGACGAGGGCGAGCCGGAAGTGGTGCTCGGCGTCGGCGGGGGCGCCGGTGAGGGCGGCGGCGTGGTGCAGGAGCAGGGTCGTGCGGGTGGTGGGCCGGGGGCCGAGGGCGGTGCGGACGGCCTCGACGACGGGTGCCGTCTCCTCCTGGCGTCCGGTGCGGTGGGCGGCTGCGGCGAGGTCGGCGATCGAGCGGGGCGAGAGGAAGTAGTGCAGGGGTGTGCCGTCGTCGTGGAACAGTTGCCGGAAGTGCCGGTAGGCGCCTTCGTGGTCGCCGCTCGCCGTGGCGGCGGTGCCGGCGGCGCGCAGGAGGCGGGCGTGGGTGGCGCGGTTCTCGTCGAGGTCGAGGGCCGTCCACGCCGGTTCGGGGCCGGTGGCGATGCCGCGCAGGGCGCGCAGGGTGGCGCGCAGGGCCTCGACGTCGACGCTCACGGTCTTCAGGGCGTGGACGGCGGCGAGGGTGGCGGTGCGGTCGAGGTACTCGTCGGCCTCCGTCCAGCGGCCGGTGTCGAGGAGGGCGCCCGCCATCGCGGGGAAGGTGGGGGCGGCGGGGCCTATCGCGCCGTAGGTGGTGAGGCGGTCGTAGGCCTGGCGGAACGTCTCCACGGCCAGGTCGTGCTCGTCGGCGTACCAGGCGGCGCCGCCGACGGCGAGGGTCCACGTCATGTCGGCGATCGGGTCGGCCGGCTGGGGTGCGGTGCGGTGGCGGATGCCGGCCAGGAGGGCGGGGGCGTCGGTGGGGTCGGCGGCGGAGAGGGTGGTGGCGCGGACGGCGGCCCAGCTGTCGTCGGAGGCCAGTTCGGCGTACGGGGTGTCCGGGTGGCGGGCGCCCGCGTCGGCGAGGTGGGCGGTGATGGGGAGGCGGGCCTCGGGCAGGCCGGACTGGAAGGCGATGGCGCCGAGGACGCTGGTGATGGCGAACGTCGTCATGCCGGAGACGGGCGGGGTCTCTTCGAGGGCGGCGGTGACGATCTGGGCGGCCTGGCGCGGGTGGCCGCCGAGGGAGAGGGCCATGCCGACGCCGCAGGCCGCCATGCCGAGGACGTCGTGGTCGTCGGTGAGGGCGGTGACCCGGTCGTACAGCTCGCGGACCCAGGAGGGGTCGCCGGCGTTGGTGGCGGCGTGCAGGGCCTTGGCGTAGCGGCGGGCCCGG
>NZ_JBTYMC010000274.1:0-9117 GCF_054880855.1 Streptomyces sp. S6
GCGGGTCGTGCCAGCGCCGCGGCGAGGCGGTCGGCGAGCCTCCGTTCCCGGGCGGCTCCCACCCGGGCCTCGCCGGGTGCTGCCCCTGATGAGTACGTCATGTCGGCGCTCCCGTTCCGTGGCGGCCGGCCGGCTCGATGAGCCGGTCGAGCGGCTGCCGTGGCATGCGCTTCAGGACGTCGGCGACGACCTGTTCGGGCACGTCCTGGACCAGCTCCGCTCCCCGGGGGCCGTCGAGGACGAACGCCAGGCCGGTCAGCGCCTTCTTGTCCCGGCGCATCAGGCGGATCAGTTCGGCCGTCTCGGCCCGTTCGGGCAGCGCGGTGGGCAGGCCGTAGAACGCGACGACCTCCCGGTGCTCCGTCACGCGTTCGGGGCCGATCCGGTCCAGGGCGCCGGCGAGCAGGCCCGCGAAGACGGTGCCGATGGCGACGGCCTCGCCGTGCCGGAGGGTGAAGTCCCCGGCCACCTCCAGGGCGTGGCCGAGGGTGTGGCCGTAGTTGAGGATGTGCCGCAGACCTTGGTCCCGCTCGTCGGCGGAGACGATGCTCGCCTTGAGCGCGACACTGGCGGCGGTCTGCTCCGCGAGGCCGAGGCCGCGCAGGTCTCCGGCGCCGATGAAGTGGCAGCGGGCGATCTCGCCGAGGCCGTTGAGGAGTTCGCGCCGGGGCAGGGTGGACAGGTAGTCGGTGTCGCACAGGACGGCGGCGGGCTGCCAGTAGGCGCCCACCAGGTTCTTGCCGGAGGGCAGGTTGACGGCCGTCTTGCCGCCGACGCTCGCGTCGACCTGGGCCAGCAGGGTGGTCGGCAGGTGTACCACCGGGACACCCCGGTGGTAGAGGGCGGCGGCCAGGCCGACGACGTCGGTGGTGGTGCCGCCTCCGCAGGAGACGACGGCGTCGTGGCGGGTGAGCCCGAAGCGTACGAACTGTGCGCACAGCGCCTCGACGGTGGCGAGGTTCTTGTCCGGCTCACCGTCCCGGGCGGGCAGCAGCAGGGTTTCCACGCCGGTGTCGGGCACCCATTCGGCGGGCCTCGCCGACACGACGGCGACGCGCCGGGCGCCGAGGCCCTGGATCACTTCGGCCAGCGAGGAGCGTACCCCTGGGCCGATCAGCACATCGTACGAACGCTCGCCGATGTCCACCGTTATCTGTTCTCTCACGCCGCCCCGCCCTGTCCTGTCGAAGCCGGCCGTGGACCGGGGCGGTGACGCCCCGGGTGCGGCCGGGGCCGTCACTGGCCTGAGGTCACCCGCAGGATGCGGGCCTCGGCACGTTCTTTGCGGTCCTGCTCGTCGAGCTGCGGGTAGGCCGGGCAGCCGAAGACCCGCTGGAACGGTGCGAAGGTGTCCCACTCCGGGCGCCTGCGCATCTCCTGCGCGACCGCGTTGTGCTCGCTCCAGAAGTCGCCGCCGATCAGCCGGATCAGGTACCGCTCCAGCGCGTCGCGGGAGGTGGTCCGCCCGGCGTCGGCCGCCACCGACACCAGCTCGCCGTTGTAGAAGGCGTGGATGAGGCGGATGTAGGTGTCGTAGCCCGTCTTGAAGTAGTTGGCGTACTCCTCGACGAGCCGGTCGGCGTCGGCCGGGTCGGCCAGCGCGGCGCCGATCGTCTCGGCGGCACGCGCGGCGGTCGCCGTCGCGACGAGGACACCGCCGGAGAACATCGGGTCGCCGAAGCAGCCCGCGTCGCCGACCATGACCCAGCCGGGGCCGGTGACGGTGTCCGCGTGGTAGCAGTAGTCGGTCTCGATCTTGAGGTCCATGGCCGGGGTCGTCCCGGTGAGCCGTGCGGTGATCCTCGGCACCCGGCTCAGGTGCTCGTCGAAGACCGCCTCGGGGGTGCTCGCGCGGAACACGTCACGCGGCATCACGGTGCCGACGCTGATGACGTCCTTGGAGATGGGGATCGCCCACACCCAGCCGTCGTCGTGCGCGCCGACCTGGATGTCGCCCTCCGCGCCGAGGTTGTGCCGCTCGTCGAGGCCCGTGTAGTGGCGGAACACCCCGACCATGCGGAGCTTCTCCAGCGTCTTGCGCAGCCCGAACCTGTGCGCGATCCTGCCCGCCCGGCCGCTGGCGTCGATCACGTAGGACGCGTCGATCCGGTGCTCCTCGCCGTCCTTCTCGTAGGTGACGCCGGTGATCCGCTCGCCGTCGAGGAGGAGGTCCTTCACGGGGGCGCCCAGGTGCACCTCGGCGCCGGCCCGGGCGGCTTCCTCGACGACCATCGCGTCGAACCGGGCCCGTTCGACCTGGAACGCGCGGGCGAAGCGCCCCTCGCCCTGGAGGCTGAAGTCCGCGCGGAAGACCCCGGAGAAGAACTTGGTCTCGGTCGGGTCGATGAACTCGCCGCCGAACTTGGGCACATAGCCCTGGGACTCCAGCGCCTCCCGCAGCCCGATCCGGTCGAACAGGCCCATCATGTACGGCAGCAGGGACTCGCCGATGTGGAACCGCGGGAACTCGTCACGTTCCAGGAGGACGACGGAGTGGCCTTGGCGGGCCAGCACGAAGGCGCTGACAGCCCCCGCCGGGCCGCCGCCGATGACCACCACGTCAGCTGTTTTCTCAACCATTCCGACTCCTTCTGGCCTTCGTTCTCGGATCACGGATGTGCTGTTTGCCGGCAGGCCGTTCAGGACGGCCCCGGGAAGTCCTCGGAGAGGATGCGTGTCACCAATGCCCGGTGTTCGTCGTCGTCGACGACGGTGCGGGCGCGTTCGCGGCCGTCGCGGACCGTCAGGTAGCGGCGTCCCTTGAGGACGACCTGGCCGTTGTCGAAGGTCCGGCCGTACAGCCCCCCGCCCTGCGCGTCGCCGTCGGGCGCGGGGGCCATGGCGCGCAGCCCGGCCTCCACGTCCCGCCAGTCGTCCCACCGCCGTTCCTGGAGCCGGAAGGTGTAGACGACACCCCAGCGCCCGGCACGTGCGCGCCGTTGCAGCGCGTACCGGCCGTCGCCCCGGTCCACGAGCCGGAACTGGCTGCCGTACTGGGTCTGCACGGCGTCGGTGACGAGGAGCGGTTCGAGGTACGAGGGTCCCGGGTAGCCGGCGTCGACGAGCCATTCGGCGCCGTCCAGCGCGACCCGGATGAACATGTGCTCCACCTCGGTGCCGAAGTTCTCCCAGCCCTCGGCGGTGCTGGCCGCCAGCAGCGTGACGTCGTAGCCCAGTTCGCCCAGGAGACGGAAGAACAGGCGGTTCAGCTGGAAGCAGGTGCCGCCGCGTCCTTCGAGGACGACCGTCCGGAACATCGCGTCCTCGTCGAGTTCGACGAGCTGGACGCCGTCGGTGGAGACCTCGACCGTCTCGATGCTGTACGGGATCGCCATGAGGTGCCGCTTCTGAAGCCTGCGCAGCGTCTCGATGGCCACCTTCTTGTCTCCGTCGCAGCCGATGCGCCGGAGGTACGCCTCCGCGTCGAACACTTCCCGGACTCCTTTCGCCGTTCGTTTCCGCCTGGTGGCCGGTGCCGGGTTCCCTGTCACACGGCCACCCCCGGGAGACCGGGTGCTTCCTCGCCGAAAAGCCGCCCGTGCACGTGGGCGACGACCAGTGCCGGCGTCGGGTGGCTGAAGACCAGGTCAGGCGTGAGCTTGATGCCGAGCGACTTGCCTATCCGGTTGCGCAGTTCGAGCGCGGTGAGGGAGTCGAGGCCGATCTCGAAGAGGCCCTGGTCCGGATCGATCTGCCGGGTCGCGCCGTAGCCGAGGACGAATCCCACCTCGGTCCGTACGAGGTCGAGGAGGGCCGTCGCCCGGTCGGCCGGGGGCAGTGCCGCGAGCCGGTCGGTGAGCCGGGAACGCTCGTCGCCCGAAACACTGGGCCGCGCCGCCTTCCGCCGGGCGGCGACGAGCCCGAGAAGGAGTGGTGGAGTCTCCCGGCCCTCGGCGGCATCCGCCCGCAGGGCGCGCAGGTTCAGCTTGGTCGGGACGAGGAGGGAACGGTCGCTGCGCAAGGCGGCGTCGAACAGCTCCAGGCCTTCCGCAGGCGTCATGGGCCGCACGCCGCCGAGCCGGTTCAGCCTCCGCTGGACGACCTCGTCGGTGTGGCTCGCCCCCATCCCCGTGTCCTGTAGCCACGGGCCCCAGGCGAGGGACAGCGCGGGCAGGCCGTCGGCGCGACGCCTGGCCATCAGACCGTCCATGTAGGCGTTGGCGGCGCCGTAGCTGCCCGTGCCGGCGCCCATGAAGATCCCGGAGACGGAGGAGTACACGACGAACGCGTCGAGGTCCGGGGCGCATGTCCGGGTGATCTCGTCCAGTTCACGTGTCGCCGTCACCTTCGTCGCGAACACCCGCTCCAGGCTCTCCCGCTCGATCTCGCCGATGACTCCGGCGTCGATGAGGCCTGCGGCGTGCACGACGGCGGTGAGCCGGTGCTTCACCCCGGACGGCTCGGTCAGCCCGGCCAGCAGTATGCGCAGCGCCTGTGGATCGGCCACGTCACAGGCCGGGACAGTGACCGACTCGGCGCCCAGTTCCCGGAGTTCGGCGACCAGTTCCCGGGCGCCGGGCGCCTCCGGACCACGCCGGCCGGCCAGGACGAGGTGGCGGATGCCGTGCCGGGTGACGAGGTGCCGGGCCAGCGCCGTACCGAGAGCGCCGGTGCCGCCGGTCACCAGGACGGTGCCCTCCGGGTCCAGCACGACACCGGCAGGCGCCGCGACGCCGACCCGGGTGAGACGGGGAACATGGAACCCTGTGCCGCGCATGGCGAGCTGGGGTTCGCCGAGGGCGAGAACCGTGCCCAGCAGCGCGTCGAGGCCGGTGTTCTCGGGGGGCTCTGCGGTGTCGTCGGCTTCCGTGTCCAGCAGGACGATGCGCTCCGGGTGTTCCGCCTGCGCGGCGCGCACCAGTCCCCACACCGCGGCGCCGGCCGGGTCGGTGACGGTCGCGTCGCCTCCCGCCGCCACGGCACCCCGGGTGACCACCACCAGCCGGGTCTGTGCGAAGCCGCCGCCCGCGAGCCACGTCTGGACGGTCTCCAGGACCCGGTCGGTCAGGTCCAGCGGGCTGACGTCCGCGCCCTCGGTGACGGCCGTCAGCATCACTGCCTCGGGCGCGGCGGACACCCCGGTCAGCACCTCGTCGGCCAAGGTGGCCACCTCTTCGGCGGACGTGACCGACACCCAGGACGGCACCGGTACGGCTGTCCGCACGCTCACGGCCGGCAGTTCGGTCCAGTCCACCCCGAACAGCGCGTCGCGGCTGTCGTCGGCCGTCGTCCGGCTCAGTTGCGCGGCCGACACGGGCCGGGAGATCAGAGACTGGAGGCTGAGCACCGGAGCACCCGTGGAGTCGGTGGCCTCAAGAGAGACGGTGTCGTCGACGGACCGGGCGATCCGCACACGCAGCTCGGTGGCACCGGCGGCGTGCAGGCGCAGCCCCGTCCAGCAGAACGGCACAGGTACACCGGCCGCTGTGTCGGCGCGGTCCTCGTCCGCCGGGGCCGCGAGCACCGCGGCCAACGCGCCGGAGTGCAGGGCGGCGTCCAGCAGGGCGGGGTGGATACCGAAGCGGCTCGCGTCGCCGTGCTGGTCTTCGGGCAGGGCGATCTCCGCGAACAGTTCCTCGCCGCGCCGCCACACCGCACGTACACCCTGGAACGCCGGACCGTAGCCGTAACCCACCGCTGCCAGAAGGTCGTAGCCGCCCTCGACCGGAAGGTGCTCGGCGCCGGCCGGCGGCCAGACCGAGACGTCGAAGCCGGCCAGGTCCCCGCTCCCGGTCAGGTCCGCCGTCAGCCGGCCGGTGGCGTGGCGGGTCCAGACGTCGCTGTCGTGGTCCCCGGTGGTGTCCTCGGACGCCGAGTACACGGTGACGGCGCGGGTACCGTCCTCGCCGAGGCCGCCGACGGTGATCTGGACGCGGACACCGCCCTGCTCGGGCAGCACGAGGGGCGCCTCGATGACCAGCTCCTCCAGCGTGCCGCAGCCGACCTCGTCACCTGCGCGCACCGCCAGTTCGACCAGTCCGGTGCCGGGCACGAGAACCGTGCCGCCGACAGCGTGGTCGGCCAGCCAGGGGTGGGTACGGAGTGACAGCCGGGAGGTGCAGAGCACACCGCCGGTTTCGGGCACCTCGACGAACGCGCCGATCATGGGGTGGTCGGCGCCGGTCAGACCGAGCGAGACGACGTCGTTGGTGGTGCCGGGGCCGGCTGCCGGGAGCCAGTAGTGGTGGTGGTCGAAGGCGTAGGTCGGAAGGTCGAGGTGCGCGGCAGCCGGGAGTATCCCCGTCCAGTCGACCGAGCCGCCTCGGACGAAGATCTCGGCTGTCGCGGTGAGCAGGGTCTGTGCTTCGGGGCGGCCGTCCCGCAGAGCGGCGACGCAGGTTGCCCGTTCGCCCGCGGACTCGGCCACGACGCTCGACAAGGCCGCGCCCGGGCCGAGTTCGACGAAGACCACGTCCCCGTCACCGGCCGCCGAGGCCACACCGTCGGCGAAACGGACCGGACGGCGGACATGCTCCACCCAATACCTCGGATCGGTGAGTTCCCCCGATTCGGCGAAGTGCCCGGTCACGTTCGACACCACCGGGAACCTCGGCTCCGACCACGACACTTGCGAGAGCACAGCGGCGAACTCGTCCAGCATCGGCTCCATCAGGACCGAATGAAAAGCGTGCGAGACAGCCAGCCGCTTGGTCTTACGGCCCTGATCCGCCACCGCCAGCACCGCATCCTCGACACCCGAAAGCACCACCGACATCGGGCCGTTGACCGCCGCCAGATCCACCCCCTCCCCCAGCAACCCCGCGACTTCCGCCTCCGACGCCGCCACCGCCACCATCGCGCCACCCGACGGCAACGCCTGCATCAGCCGCCCTCGCGCCGCCACCACCGCCGCCGCATCCGCCAACGACAACACCCCGGCCACATGCGCCGCCACAATCTCCCCGACCGAATGGCCCATCACCGCATCCGGCCTCACCCCCCACGACTCCACCAACCGGAACAACGCCGACTCCACCGCGAACAACCCCGCCTGCGTAAACACCGTCCAACTCAAGTCACCCGCAACACCAAGGACCACGTCCTTGACCGGATGCTCCACCCACCCCGCGAGCTGCGCATCCAACGCCGCACACGCCTCGTCGAACGCCTCCGCGAACACCGGATACCGCTCGTACAGTTCACGCCCCATACCGACCCGCTGCGACCCCTGCCCCGGAAACACCAGCACCGTACGGACCGAACCGCCGACACTGCCTTCCACCACCCCCGGACTCGCCTCACCCCGCGCCAACGCGCCGAGCCCGGCAAGCGCCTCCTCACGCGAACCGGCCACCACCACCGCACGCTCATCGAGCACCGCACGCTGACCCACCAACGCACCCGCCACCCGCGCCAAAGACACGCTCCCCGACTCCACAAAGGAAGCGAGCCGCTCCCCCTGCCCCGCCAACGCACCAGCACTCCGCGCCGACACCACCAACGGCACCACACCCCCCACCGGCACAACCTCACCCACACCCACCACCTCAGGCGCCTGCTCCAGAATCACGTGCGCGTTAGTACCGCTCAGGCCGAAGGAGGACACCGCCGCTCGGCGCGGCCGGTCGACCTCCGGCCAGGCGCGGGCCTCGGTGAGCAGTTCGACCGCGCCGGCCGTCCAGTCGACCTGCGTGGAGGGTGCGTCCACGTGGAGGGTGGCGGGCATGACGCCGTGCCGTAGGGCCTGCACGGTCTTGATCACGCCGGAGACTCCGGCGGCAGCCTGTGCGTGGCCGATGTTCGACTTCAGGGAGCCGAGCCACAGCGGCCGTTCGGCGGGCCGGCCGCGCCCGTAGGTGGCGAGCAGGGCCTGTGCCTCGATCGGGTCGCCGAGCACGGTTCCCGTGCCGTGGCCTTCGACCAGGTCGACGTCGGCCGTCGAGAGGCCGGCTGCCGCGAGGGCCTTGCGGATGACGCGCTGCTGTGAGGGCCCGTTGGGGGCGGTGAGGCCGTTGGAGGCGCCGTCCTGGTTGACCGCGCTGCCGCGCAGTACGGCCAGGACGGGGTGGCCGTTGCCGCGTGCCTCCGACAGCCGTTCCAGGACGACGACGCCGGCGCCCTCGGCCCAGCCGGTGCCGTCGGCGGCGTCCGCGTACGACTTGCAGCGGCCGTCGGAGGCGAGCGCCCGTTGCCGGGAGAACTCCATGAACATGCTCGGGCTCGACATCACGGTCGACCCGCCGGCCAGGGCGAGCGAGCATTCGCCCTGGCGGAGCGCCTGCGCGGCGAGGTGGAGGGCGACGAGTGAGGACGAGCAGGCCGTGTCGACGGTGACGGCCGGGCCCTCGAACCCGAACACGTACGAGATGCGGCCCGACGCCACGCTCGCTCCGGTGCCGGTCAGGGCGAAGCCGCCCAGTTCGGCGGGCACGTTGCCGCCCGCGTAGTAGTCGACGCCCATGATGCCGTTGAACACGCCGACGTCCGCGCTCTTGAGCGTGCCCGGGTCGATGCCGGCCCGCTCCAGGGCCTCCCACGACGTCTCCAGGAGCAGCCGCTGCTGCGGGTCCATCGCCACCGCCTCGCGCGGGGATATCCCGAAGAACACGGGGTCGAAGTGCCCGGCCTCGTGGAGGAAGCCGCCTTGGTCGACGTAGGAGGTTCCCTCGTGTTCGGGGTCGCTGTCGAAGAGCTCGTCCAGGCCCCACCCTCGGTCGTCCGGGAAGCCGGACACACCGTCTTGGCCCTCGCTGACGAGCCGCCACAGGTCCTCGGGGCTCGCGACTCCGCCGGGCAGGCGGCAGGCCATGCCGACGATCGCCACCGGGTCGTCCGGATCGTGCACGGCCGTGGGGGTCGGTGTCATCGGGCCCGCCGTGGTGAGCGCGGCGCCCGTCCCGTCGAACTCGCTGTGCAGGAAACGTGCCAGGGCGAGGGGGGTGGGGTAGTCGAAGACGACCGTGGCGGGGAGGCTGAGGCCGGTGGCCTCGCGCAGGCGGTTGCGCAGTTCGACCGAGGTGAGCGAGTCGAAGCCGGCGTCCTTGAACGCCCGTTCCGCCACGACCTTCGCCGCGTCCGCGTGCCCGAGCACGGCGGCGACGCGGGTACGGACGAGGTCCAGGAACAGCGCCTCCCGCTCGGCGGGCTGGAGCCCGGCCAGCCGGGCGGCGAGCCCGC
>NZ_JBTYMC010000275.1:0-9066 GCF_054880855.1 Streptomyces sp. S6
GCGAGGCGGCGGCGCTGGTGGTGGCACCCGCGGGGGCGGTGGCGACGACGGCCGCGAGGACGGCCCTGCGCGACGGCTGCTCGGCTCCGCTCATGAACGGTTCCCCCTGGATCGATCGGACAGGCCACCCACTATGCCCGCGCGCCCCCGCCCCGTCCGGCACCGACATGAACACGCCTAGACTGAAAATCCCCCGTCTCCCGTACGACCCACAGGACCCGCCATCCACCACCTCCCCGCCCTCCTGCGCCGCCTCCCGCCCTCCTGCGGGCCGGTCCGGCTGATCGGCGTGGACGGGCACGCGGGGTCGGGGAAGTCGACGTTCGCCGGGCGGCTGGCCGAGGCGCTGGGCGGGGCGCCGGTGCTCCGGATCGACGACGTCGCGAGCCACGCGGAGCTGTTCGGCTGGACGGAGCGGGTGCTGACGGGGGTGGTCGGGCCGTTCAGCCGTGGGGAGGACGGCACCTGTGCCCCGTACGACTGGCGTACCCGCGCTTTCGGGCCGCCCCGAACGCTGCCCGCCGCGCCCGTCGTCCTGATCGAGGGCGTGGGGGCCGGGCGGCGGGCGCTGCGGCCACATCTCGCGGCGGTGCTGTGGATGGATCTGGACCGGGAGACGGCCTGGGCGCGGGGGCGGGCGCGGGACGGAACGGAGCAGCGGGAGTTCTGGGACGGCTGGGTCCGGGCGGAGCGCGCACATTTCGCCGAAGATCCCACACGACCTTTCGCGAATCTGCTGGTACGGCAGACATCTGAGGGGTACGACGTGCTTCCGGGGCCCGTGGGGCCGCCTGGTCCGGACCAAGAAGTCACCCAGGGTGACGAACCGTCCGCGATGTGGTGAAGTCGTGAAGGCTCCCGCCAGGGAAACCCCTTGAGTGCCTCAACTCGGCTTGACCGAGGGGCCGTACAGGACTTACGTTCTCAATGTGCGGCATTCGAAGCCGCCCGCAGACGCGAAGCCCCCGGTTGTTCCCCCGTGATCGGGGGCTTCGTTCTGCCCTCTTCCGGTCCGCGAGCCGCTTTTCGGCCGCGAGACGGCCTCGGAATGGCTGATTCCGATCACCCAGGGTCACCGCTCCGGATGCGCCCCATCTGCTCCCACCTCGTCGAACGTCCGGTGCGGCACCCTACGGCCGACCCCGTCCGCGCGGGTACGATGCCCTCGGTGCGACCTACCGGAATGCTTCTCTCAACTCCGGTCCGTGGCACAGCGGTTCGGCTCCGACGGCCGACGGGCGACGGCCCGGCGGCCATCCGACGGGGGCACGGTTTGTGGGGGACGTGATGGATTTCGGCACCCGGGGCCCCGACGCCCCGGCCGACCTCGCCTGGCTGCGAGGCGTGGACGCCTACACGATGGGCGCCTATCCGCAGGCCGAGGAGGAGTTCCGCACCGCGGTGCGGATCGACCCCGGTATGGCCGACGGCTGGCTCGGGCTGCACGCGCTGCGCGTGGACACCACCACCGCGCTGCTGCGGATGTTCCGGCACCGGGACCGCTTCG
Source organism: Streptomyces sp. S6 (assembly GCF_054880855.1). NCBI lineage: Bacteria > Bacillati > Actinomycetota > Actinomycetes > Kitasatosporales > Streptomycetaceae > Streptomyces > Streptomyces sp. S6. Next base: position 1,508 of record NZ_JBTYMC010000275.1, read on the forward strand.
GCGAACAGCGCACCCGGCATCGCCGCACGCTCAACTCCTGGTACTGGCTGGGCTGGTGGGTGCAGCCCGTGCTGGAGAGCCCGCGCGATCTGCTGCTCGCGCACGCCTCGCACTGGCTCGACGGACGCCATGTCCCCGAGCTGGACCGGGCGTTGGCGGGTCTGCCTCCTGTCGACACCGACCACCAGGTGCGGTTCCTGCACGCCTGCCGGGCCTATCTGGTCAAGGACTGGGAGCAGTTGACCCGGCACACCGATCCCCTGCTCGACGATCCGCTCCTCGGCATAGAGGCCGGACTCTTCGGCGGGATGGCCCGCGTCCGGCTCGAAATGTACGGCCAGGCCGAGCCGTTGCTCTCCACCGCCCTCATGCGCTGCCGCAGCGAACAGCCCCAGCGCAAGGAGCTCCGCTACTGGCTCGCCCGCGCGCACGAGGGCACCGGCCGTTCCGCCGCCGCCCTCCCCCTCTACCGCGCCGTCCACCGCGTCGACGCCGCCTTCATGGACACCTCCGCCCGCCTCGCCGCGATAGCCGAGGGCGACGGCTACGACGACTCCGCCGACCTCGCGGCGATCACCCTCACCGGGTTCGGCCAGGACAGCGTCGACGGCACCGACGGGTTCGACCCGCTCTTCGGGACCGAGGGCCGGGACCTGAAACTCACCGACCCCGGTGAACTGCCGCCGGTCGTACCGCTGCCGCCCGTCGCCGAACCGGGTGTGCGGGAGAAGTCCGGGCTCATCGCCTCCGCGCTGCCGCCCGGCCCCGCCGACCCCGTCTTACTTGAGGAGGCGCTCGCCGAACTGGAGCGCATGGTCGGGCTCGAACCCGTGAAACGGCAGGTCAAGGCGCTCTCCGCGCAGCTCAACATGGCGCGTCTGCGGGCCGGTCAGGGGTTGCCCGTGCAGCCGCCGAAACGGCACTTCGTGTTCTCCGGGCCCTCCGGCACCGGCAAGACCACCGTCGCCCGCATCCTCGGCCGGGTCTTCTACGCCCTCGGCCTCCTCGGCGGGGACCACCTCGTCGAGGCCCAGCGCGCCGACCTCGTCGGGGAGTACCTGGGCCAGACCGCCGTCAAGGCCAACGAACTGATCGACTCCGCGCTCGGCGGCGTTCTCTTCGTCGACGAGGCGTACTCGCTCTCCAACTCGGGGTACGGCAAGGGCGACGCGTACGGCGACGAGGCGCTCCAGGTGCTGCTGAAGCGGGCCGAGGACAACCGGGACCACCTCGTCGTCATCCTCGCGGGGTACCCGGAGGGGATGGACCGGCTCCTCGCGGCCAACCCCGGGCTGTCGTCCCGGTTCACCTCCCGCGTCGACTTCCCGTCCTACCGGCCGCTCGAACTCACCGCCATCGGCGAGGTGCTGGCGGCGGAGAACGGGGACGTGTGGGACGAGGAGGCCCTCGACGAGCTGCGGTCCATCGCCGGGCACGTGGTGGAGCAGGGGTGGATCGACGAGCTGGGCAACGGGCGGTTCCTGCGGACGCTGTACGAGAAGAGCTGCGCGTACCGGGACCTGCGGCTGTCGATGTACACGGGGGCGTTGTCGCGGGACGACCTGGCGACGCTGCGGCTCGCGGATCTGATGCAGGCGTACGGGGAGGTGCTGTCGGGGAGGGGGCCGCAGGATCCGTCGGCCATGTGACCGCCTCCCCCGACCGCCCTCCCCCTGACTCAGACTGCCAGCGCCTTCTCCGGAACCTCCCGGTGCGCCGGGTCCGTGACCTCCCCCACCAGCATCTCCAGCACGTCCTCCAACGCCACCAGCCCCAGCACCTTCCCGGAGCCGTCGGCGACCTGCGCGAGGTGGGTCGCCGCCCGGCGCATCACCGTCAGGGCGTCGTCCAAAGGCAACTCGGACCGCAGGGTCGTCATCGGCCGCCACAGGTGCTGCGGCACAGCCCGCTCGGAGTCCTCCAGGTCCAGGACGTCCTTGACATGCAGGTACCCCATGAAGGCACCCTTCTCGGCGGCTATCGGGAACCTCGAATACCCGGTGCGGGCCGTCAGCGCGACGATCTCCCCCGGTGTCACCGCGGGGGTCACCGTCACCAGTGCCTCGCGCTTCAGCAGGACGTCCGTGATCGGGCGGGAGCCCAGCTCCAGGGCGTCTTCGAGGCGTTCACGCTCCTCGGGGGCGAGGAGGCCCGCCTGGCCGGAGTCCTCCAGGAGCCGGTTGAGCTGCTCGCTCGTCACGACGGCCTCCACCTCGTCCTTGGGCTCGACGTGGAAGAGCCGCAGGATGCCCTGGGCGACGGCGCCGAGGGCGACGGTGACCGGCTTGCAGAGGCGGGCGAACCAGACGAGCCCGGGGCTGAGCCAGAGCGCGGCCTTCTCGGGGGCCGCCATCGCGAGGTTCTTCGGGACCATCTCGCCGATGACGAGGTGGAAGAAGACCACGGCCGCGAGGGCGATGACGTACCCGAGGGGGTGGATCATGCCGTGCGGGAGGCGGATCCACTCGAAGACCGGCTCCAGGAGCTGCGCGACGGTCGGTTCGGCGACCGCGCCCAGCGTCAGCGAGCAGAGGGTGATGCCGAACTGGGCGGCGGCCATCATCTGCGGGAGCCGCTCCAGGCCGTAGAGGACCTGGCGGGCCCGCGCCGTGCCCAGCGGCTCGATCTGGCTGCGGCGCACGGAGACCAGCGCGAACTCGGCGCCGACGAAGAAGCCGTTGGCGAGGACGAGCAGCGCGGCGAACAGGAGCTGGAGGAGGCTCATCGGACGCCCTCCACGGCAGCGGCGTCGGCGGTCCGCACCAGGCGGACGCGCTCGGCGCGGTTGTGGCCGACGCGGCGCACCGACAGCCGCCAGCCGGGCAGTTCGGTGCGGTCCCCCACGGCGGGGATCCGCCCGAGGAGGTCGGCGACGAGGCCGGCGACCGTCTCGTAGGGCCCCTCGGGGGCCTCCAGGCCTATGCGCTGGAGGGTGTCGACGCGACAACTGCCGTCGACGTCCCACGCGGGACGGCCGTCCTCCGGCGGGGCGGCGGCGAGTTCGGGTGTGTCCTGCCCGTCGTGCTCGTCACGCACCTCGCCGACGATCTCCTCGACGATGTCCTCCAGCGTGACGACCCCGGCCGTGCCGCCGTACTCGTCGACGACGACGGCGATGGGCTGCTCGCTGCGCAGGCGGGCCAGCAGGGGCTGGACGGGGAGGGTCTCGGGGACCAGCAGGGCGGGGCGGGCGATCCGGCTCGCCGGGGTGCGCAGCCGGTCGTGGACCGGGACTGCGAGGGCGTCCTTCAGATGGATCATGCCGACGATCTCGTCGATCTTCTCGCGGTAGACGGGGAATCGGGACAGGCCGGTGGCCCGGGTCAGGTTGACGACGTCCTCGGCGGTGGCCGACGCCTGGAGGGCGCTGACCTTCACGCGGGGTGTCATCACGTGCTGCGCGGTCAGCTCGGCCAGGGAGAGGGTGCGGACGAACAGGTCGGCCGTGTCCTGCTCCAGGGCGCCGGCCTGCGCGGAGTGCCGGGCCAGGGAGACGAGTTCACCGGGGGTGCGGGCCGAGGCCAGCTCTTCGGTGGGTTCGACGCCGAGCGCGCGCACCAGGCGGTTGGCGACGGTGTTCAGGGCGGCGATCACCGGGCGGAAGAGCCGGGAGAACGTGTGCTGCGGTCCGGCGACGAACCGCGCGACCTGGAGCGGCTTGGACACCGCCCAGTTCTTCGGCACGAGTTCGCCGATCACCATCTGGATCGCGGCGGCCAGCAGCATGCCGACGGCGACGGCGACACCGGAGGCGGCGCCCGCGGGGATGCCGGCCGCGGTGAACGGGCCGTCGAGGAGGTCGGCGAGGGCCGGTTCGGCGAGCATGCCGACGACGAGGGACGTGATGGTGATGCCGAGCTGGGTGCCGGAGAGCTGGAAGGAGAGCTCCTTCAGCGACTCCACGACCGTACGGGCGCGTTTGTCGCCCTCGGCGGCGGCCTTCTCGGCGTCGGGGCGCTCCACGGTGACGAGTCCGAACTCCGCGGCCACGAAGAAGCCGTTGGCCAGGATCAGGACGAACGCGGCCGTCAGGAGCAACAGGGGGGTGATCATGATGCCGCCGCCTCCGCAGTGAGGGGAGAGGGGGCGGCGCAGGTACTACAGGACGATCCGTCCATTGCCGGAGGGAGTCACTCCTCGGATAGCAGGTGTCCCCCTGCCCGCCGGGGCGCGGTACGGCAGGGGCGGAGGCGCCAGGAATGCGTCTCCGCCACCAGATTAATCAAGACAGGGGCATCTGCGGCAGGCCCGGCGGCCCCGAGTCAGCCCGGATCTCACCCCTAGGACGTCTCGGGGTCGCCGATCGAGCGCGCCTCGGCCAGTGCGCGCAGGGTGGTCGCGTCGGTGATGGCGTGCTTCTTGTCGAGCCCCGGCTGGATGCCGAGCGCGGGCAGGCTGGTGCCGTCGCTGAGGTTCAGGAACACCCAGGGGTCGCCGGGACGCAGGTTGACCTGGAGGATCTCGGCCCACTCCAGACGGCGCCGGGAGGCGATGTTGACGACGGTGACCCCGGCCTCGTCGGCGACGACCCGGACCCGGGCGAGCTGCGCGAGGACCCAGAAGACCAGGCCGCCGGTGAAGATGAAACTCAGCCGCTCCCCCGGGCCGAGCTGTTCGAGCAGCATCGCGACGGCGGAGATGGTGAGGAAGATCATCACGCCGGAGCCGAGCAGCACCGCGCGGGTGCGGCCGGGGCGGAAGGTGACGGGCAGTTCAGGCATGGCGCGGTCTTTCACTGGGCTGTCAGAGCCGGCAGGCGTGGATGGCCGTCGTCAGGATCGCGCGTGCGCCGATGTCGTACAGGTCGTCCATGATCCGCTGCGCCTCCTTGGCGGGAACCATGGCGCGGACGGCGACCCAGCCCTCGTTGTGCAGCGGGGAGACGGTCGGGGACTCCAGGCCGGGTGTGAGGGCGACGGCCCTCTCCAACTGCTCGACGCGGCAGTCGTAGTCCATCATCACGTACGTCCGGGCGACCAGGACGCCCTGGAGGCGGCGCAGGAACTGCTGCACCTTGGGGTCCTCGGTGTCCGCGCCGGTCCGCCGGATCACGACCGCCTCGGACTTCATGATCGGCTCGCCGAACACTTCGAGTCCCGCGTTGCGCAAGGACGTCCCGGTCTCGACGACGTCCGCGATGACCTCGGCGACACCCAGCTCGATGGCCGTCTCGACGGCGCCGTCGAGGTGGACGACGGAGGCGTCGACGCCGTTGTCCGCGAAGTACTTGGCGACGATGCCCTCGTAGGACGTGGCGACCGTCTTGCCGTCGAGGTCGGCGAGGCTCGTGGCCGTGCCGGGCTTGGCGGCGAAGCGGAACGTGGAGCGGGCGAAGCCGAGCGGGAGGATGACCTCCGCGTTCGCGCCCGAGTCGACGAGGAGGTCCTCGCCGGTGAGGCCGATGTCGAGGCGGCCGGAGGAGACGTAGATCGCGATGTCGCGGGGGCGGAGGTAGAACAGCTCCACCTCGTTGACCGGGTCGACGACCCGCAGCTCCTTGGCCTCCCGGCGCCCCTGGTAGCCGGCCTCATGCAGCATGTCCGCCGCAGGGCCGGAGAGGGAACCCTTGTTGGGGACGGCGATGCGCAGCATGAGGGCGGCTTCCTTCTGTCTGTCGGGAGGGGTTTTTTCTGAACGCGTTTTCTACAGGTGGGCGTACACGTCGTCCAGCGAGATCCCGCGGGCGACCATCATCACCTGGACGTGGTAGAGGAGCTGTGAGATCTCCTCCGCCGCGGCTTCCTTGCCTTCGTACTCGGCGGCCATCCAGACCTCGGCGGCCTCTTCGACGACCTTCTTGCCGATGGCATGGACGCCCTTGCCGACGAGTTCGGCGGTGCGGGAGGTGGTGGGGTCGCCGGTGGCGGCCTTCTGCTGGAGCTCGGTGAACAGCTCCTCGAACGTCTTCTTGGACATGGTGAGGTCACTCTAGCCCGACGCTCATCTGGCTCAGTGCCACGGTTCAGATACTGAACGCAGTACGGCCGCCGTCGCCAGCGCCGCCGTCACCGCCTCGTGCCCCTTGTCCTCGTTCGAGCCCTCGATCCCGGCCCGGTCGAGGGCCTGGTCCTCCGTGTCGCAGGTGAGGACGCCGAAGCCGACGGGAACGCCGGTCTCCACCGAGACCTGGGTGAGACCCTGGGTGACGCCCTGGCAGACGTACTCGAAGTGGGGGGTGCCGCCACGGATGACGACGCCGAGGGCGACGATCGCGTCGTAGCCGCGGCCCGCGAGGACCTTGGCGGCGACGGGGAGCTCCCAGCTGCCGGGGACCCGCAGGAGGGTCGGTTCGTCGATGCCGAGGTCGTGCAGGGCGCGCAGGGCGCCGTCCACCAGGCCGTCCATCACCTTCTCGTGCCACTGCGCCGCGACGACGGCGACCCGGAGGTCACCCACATTGCGTACGGACAGCTCCGGTGCGCCCTTGCCGCTCACTTCTCTCCTCGGTTGTCTCGCTGGTCGCCGCCGGCCTCTTCCAGCCAGGGCAGGTCGTGTCCCATCCGGTCCCGCTTGGCGCGCAGGTAGCGGATGTTGTGCTCGCCGGCCTGGACGGGGACCGGCTCACGGGCCGTCACCGTCAGGCCGTACCGGGCGAGCGCGGTGGTCTTCTCGGGGTTGTTGGTCAGCAGGCGGACGGTGCGTACGCCCAGGTCGGCGAGGATGCGGGCGCCCGCGCCGTAGTCCCGGGCATCCGCGGGCAGGCCCAGCTCCAGGTTGGCGTCGAGGGTGTCGTGCCCCTGCTCCTGGAGCTCGTAGGCGCGCAGCTTGGGCAGCAGCCCGATCCCCCGCCCCTCGTGCCCTCGCAGGTACACGACGACCCCGCGTCCCTCCTCCTGCACCCGCTCCAGCGCCGCGTCCAACTGGGGCCCGCAGTCGCACCGCTGCGACCCGAACACGTCCCCGGTGAGGCACTCGGAGTGCAGCCGTACGAGGACGTCCTCGCCGTCGCCGATCTCCCCGCGCACGAGCGCGACGTGCTCGACACCGTCGGCGGCGCGGTAGCCGTAGGCGGTGAAGGTGCCGTGGGCGGTGGGGAGGGGGGTCGTGGCCTCGCGGTGGACGAGGGGCTCCGGGGGCCGGGGGGCCGTTTCGGAGGGGCCGCCGGGCCGGACAAGGCCCCGCACCGCGACCGGCCTCGGGGCTTCGGCGGGCACGACGGACCGGGCGAGGCTCCGCCCACCGGTGCCCCCGCCGGCTGCCGAGACCGCACTCCGGTCACCGACGGGCAGACCGGCACCGGCATCCGCCGGAACCCGTCCCCGAAGCCGCTCCGCCTCGATGCCGGTGGTCCCGGCACGCTGCCTCAGCCCTTCGCCGAGTTCGCCGCGCCCCACGCTCGTCAAGCCGTCGCCGTCCGCGACTTCCCTGGTCCGGCGGTACTTGATCAGCGCCTCGATGGAGATGATCGTCAGCCCGTGCTTGCGGGCGAACGGGACCAGTTCCGGCAGCCGCAGCATCCGGCCGTCCTCGCCGGCGATCTCGACGATCGCGCCGGCCGGGCGCAGGCCCGCGAGGCGGGCGAGGTCGACGGCGGCCTCGGTGTGGCCGTCGCGGGCGAG
>NZ_JBTYMC010000276.1:0-9054 GCF_054880855.1 Streptomyces sp. S6
GGCGCCTCCCCGGCCGGCCCCTCCCGGCGCACCGGCCGCCGCCCCTCCGCCGTGACCGCGTCCGGGTTCCTGGCGCCGTTCGCGGTGCTGTTCCTCACCATGATGGTCGCGCCCATCGGCTACGCCGTCTACCAGAGCTTCTTCACCGTCCAGCGCGCCGGCCTGTTCGGCGGGAAGCAGTCCACGACGTTCGCGGGACTGGACAACTACACCGCCGCCTTCCGCGACCACGACTTCATGGCGTCGATCGTCCGGGTCGTCCTGCTGGGCTGCATCCAGGTCCCGATCATGCTCGGCCTGGCCCTCCTGCTCGCCCTGCTCCTGGACTCCCGCTCCGCCCGGCTGCGCAAGACCTTCCGGTTCGTCTACTTCCTGCCGTACGCGCTGCCCGGGGCGATCGCCGCGGTGATGTGGTCGTTCCTCCTGGTGAAGAACCTCTCGCCGTTCACCGGCCCGCTGTCCCACCTCGGCATCGACGTCGACTTCCTGTCGCCGTCCTGGGTCCCCACCTCGATCGGCAACATGATCACCTGGGGCTGGACCGGCTACAACATGCTGATCATCTACTCCGCGCTCCAGACGGTCCCCGCCGAGGTGGTGGAAGCCGCCGCACTCGACGGCTGCACCGGATGGCGCCTGGCCTGGCACGTGAAGATCCCCCTCGTGCGCCCCGCGCTCGTGATGACCACGATCTTCTCCATCATCGGCACCGCGCAGCTGTACACCGAGCCCGCTGTGCTGGTCGGCGCGCGCATCCCGGGCGTCTCACCGAAGTTCACCCCGATCATGAACACCACCCTGGGCATGGACGTGGGCGGCCAGAACCTCGCCGCCGCCGAGTCCGTCGTGCTCGCCCTGGTCACCCTCGTGCTCTCGTTCGGATTCCTGAAGTACAACCAGCGCAAGGGAGCGACGTCATGAGTGTGGTCCTCGGCAGCCGGCCCGCCCGGCGCGGCAACGGGATCGCGAGCAGGGTCGTCGTCAACGGCGTGCTCGGCCTGATGGCCCTCTACACGCTGATCCCGCTGTGGTGGCTGTTCGTCGCCGCGACCAGGGGCTCGGGCTACCTCTACACCGGTTCGCCGCTGTGGTTCTCCCACTTCGACCTGTTCGCCAACATCAAGAACGTGCTGACCTTCGACGACGGGGTCTTCACCGCCTGGCTCGGCAACAGCGCGCTGTACAGCCTCGTCGGCGCGGCCGTCAGCACCCTGCTGTCCGCGATGGCCGGCTACGCGCTGACCAAGTTCAGCTTCCGCGGCCGGGAGGGCGTCTTCAACGTCATCCTCGCCTCGGTCCTCATCCCGGCGCCGATGTTCGCCCTGCCGCTGTTCCTGCTCATGGCCAAGTTCGACCTCACCAACACCTACTGGTCGGTGCTGCTCCCCAGCTGCGTCAGCCCGTTCGGCGTCTACCTGTGCCGGATCTTCGCCGGGTCGTCCGTCCCGGACGAGGTGCTGGAGGCGGCGCGGATCGACGGGGCGGGCGAGGTGCGCACCTTCTTCGGGATCGCCCTGCCGCTGATGGCCCCGGCGCTGGTGACCGTCTTCCTGTTCCAGTTCGTCGCCATCTGGAACAACTACCTGCTGCCGTCGCTCATGCTCAACTCGGCCTCGAAGCTGCCGGTGACCGTGGGCCTCGTGCAGTGGCGCTCGGAGTTCGCCAACGGCGTGCCGCCGCTGCTGCCGATCACCGGTGCCTTCCTGTCGCTGATCCCCCTGCTCATCGCCTTCGTCAGCCTCCAGCGGTTCTGGCGCCAGGGCCTGACCGCCGGCGCCGTCAAGTAGAACGCACCCCCGCCACCCCCGCCGACCGCTTCCACCACCGGTCGGCGGGGGTGTTTCCGCCGGTCGGGGGGATGCACCGGGGAGCCGCGCGCGATGGGATCGAGGGGACCTCGGAACCGGAGAAAGGCCCCCTGTGACCACCGCGGCACCCCCGCCCGCGCGGGAGACGTTCAAAGCGCTGTACGGATATGTCCGTCCGCACCGGGGGGCCGTCGTCGGCGGCCTGCTGCTCGCGCTGCTCGGCGCGGCCGGCGGTCTCGCGCAGCCGCTCGCCACGAAGGCGCTGCTGGACCGGCTGTCGGCGGGGGATGCCGTCGCCGGGGTGCTGCTGGGGCTGAGCGCGCTGGTGGTGCTCGGGACGGCGGCCGAGGCGCTCGGGGCGTACGTGCTGGAGCGGACGGCGGAGTCCGTGGTCCTCGCGGCCCGGCGCTCCCTCGTGGGGCGGCTGCTGCGGCTGCGGCTCGTGGAGGTGGAACGCACCTCGCCGGGCGACCTGATGTCCCGGGTCACGTCCGACACGACGCTGTTGCGCGCGGTCACCACCCACGCCGTCGTCTCCGCCGCCACCGGGTCCGTCGCGTTCGTCGCCGCGCTCGTGCTGATGGGGGCGCTGGACGTCGTCCTGCTGGGCGTGACCCTCGGGGTGCTCGCGGTCAGCGGGGCTGTCGTCGGGCTGGTCATGCCGAAGATCTCCCGGGCCACCGAGCGGGCGCAGGAGTCGGTGGGGGAGATCTCCAGCGTGCTGGAGCGGGCCTTCGGGGCGTTCCGCACCGTCAAGGCGTCCGGCGCGGAGGAGCGGGAGACCGCTCGGGCCGAGGACGCGATGCGCAGGGCGTGGCGGCACGGGGTACGGACCGCGAAGTGGACGTCCGCCGCGGAGGCGTGCGTCGGGCTCGCCGTGCAGCTGTCGTTCCTCGCGGTGCTCGGGGTCGGCGGGATGCGGGTGGCGTCCGGGGCGATCCCCGTGTCCACGCTGATGGCGTTCCTGCTGTACCTCTTCTACCTCATCGACCCCGTCTCCCGGCTGGTCGAGGCCGTCACCCAGTACCAGGAGGGCGCCGCCGCGATGAACCGCATCACGCAGGCGCAGCGGCTCACCACCGAGCCCCGGGTCCTGTCGGAGCCCGGCCCGCCCGGGGCGGCGTCCGCCGCGCGGGTCCGCTTCGAGGACGTCTCCTTCCGGTACGGGCCCGGCCTGCCCGCCGTCCACGACGGGGTGACCTTCGACGTCCCGGCCACCGGACTGACTGCCTTTGTCGGCCCCTCAGGCGCCGGCAAGTCGACCGTGTTCGCCCTCCTGGAGCGGTTCCACGAGGCGGACGGCGGACGCGTCCTCGTCGACGGCACCGACGTCCGGGACTGGTCCCTGCCGCACCTGCGGGCCACCATCGGCTACGTCGAGCAGGACGCCCCCGTCATGGCCGGCACCCTCCGCGAGAACCTCCTCTTCGGCGCCCCCGACGCGAACGACGACGACCTGCGCGACGTCCTCGCCCGCACCCGCCTCACCGCCCTCGTCGACCGCCTCCCCGACGGCCTCGACACCCCCGTCGGACACCGCGGCTCCACGCTCTCCGGCGGCGAACGCCAACGCGTCGCCGTCGCCCGCGCCCTCCTGCGCCGCCCCCGCCTGCTCCTCCTCGACGAGGCGACCTCCCAGCTCGACGCCGTCAACGAACTCGCCCTGCGCGACCTCGTCGAGGAGGTCGCCCGCGACACCACCGTCCTCGTCGTCGCCCACCGGCTGTCCACGGTGACCGGCGCCGACCGGATCGTCGTCATGGAACAGGGCCGCGTCCGCGCGGTGGGGACGCACGAGGAACTCCTCACCCAGGACGCCCTCTACGCCCGCCTCGCCGCCACGCAGCTGCTGACTTCGGCGGGGTGAAAGGGGGCCGGGGGAGGCGCGTGTCGTCACCCCCGGCCGCCTCCAGGACCGACGCCGTGCCGGACCGGGAACACCGCCCACCCCGTGCGCAGCGCGAGCGTCCCCCACAGCCCGCGCGGCAGGTACAGCGACACCACGACGGCCACCACACCGACCAGGACCAGGTACCAGACCCCGCTCTGCGCGAAGTACAGGTCGATCAGGTAGTACACGAGCGCCCCGATGACGGGCCCCTCGACCGTGCCGATCCCGCCGATGATCACCATGAACACCATGAGGGCGGAGTACTGCACGCCGAAGATCTGCGTGGGGGACGCGACACCGAGGCTGTTCACGCAGATCACGGCGCCCGCGGCGGCGCACCCGGCCGCCGCCGTCACATAGACGATCCGCTTGCCCCGGGTGACCTTCACCCCGAGCGAGGCGGCGGCCGTCTCGTCGTCCCGGATGGCCTGGAGGTCCAGACCGAGCCGGCTGCGCAGCACCGCGTACGTCCCGAGGACCGCCGCCGCCATCACGGCCAGCGCCAGCCAGTACGTGAAGGCGTGCCGCAGCACCGGGTCGGGGGTGACGTCGTGCAGGCTGCGCCCGCTCGCCGCGCCCAGCGAGTCGAAGCGGACCACGATCAGCCGGACCACCTCGGCGATCACCCAGGTCCCGACGGCGAAGTACCCGCCGCGCAGCCGGAACGCCAGGTACGACACCGGCCAGGCGATCAGCGCGACGACCGCGGAGACGACGAGGGTGCCCGCGTAGACGTTCACGCCGTGGTCGTTGACCACGAACAGCAGGTACGCGCCGAGCCCGATGAACGCCTGCTGGCCCATCGACATCATGCCCGCGTAGCCCGCGAGGAGGTTCCACATCGAGGCGAGCGCCACCAGGTAGCAGAGCTTGACGAGCTGCCCGGTGACACCGGAGTCGACGAGGTAGGGCAGGGCGGCCATCACCAGCAGGACGACGGCCGTCGAGCTCAGGCCGAGGATCGTCGCGCGGCGGCTGCGGTGGACGGCCGGCAGGGCGGTGGTCGTCCCGGGGGCGGGGACGGTCTGGACGGTCATGCGAGCACACTCCTGCCGAACATGCCCTGCGGGCGCAGCACCAGGACGAGGAGGAAGACCAGGTGCCCCGTGAGGAGGGGCAGGTCGGGGGAGATCTGGGCGCCCACGGACTGGGCCACCCCGAGGACGATGCCGCCGGCGAGGGTGCCCCACAGCGAGCCGAGGCCGCCGATGATGACCGTCTCGAAGGCGAACAGGACGGTGAGCTGGCCCTCGTAGGGGGTCACCCCGCCCTGGCGCATGGTGTAGAGGACACCCGCGAGGGCCACGGTGGAGAACGCGATGACGGTCGTCAGCGCGTACACCCGCCGGTTGTCGACGCCCATCAGCCGCACCACCGCCCGGTCGTCGGCGGTCGCCCGCACGATCCGGCCGGGCTGCGTGCGGTGCAGGAACAGGTGCAGCGCCGTCAGCACCGCGACCGCCGCGACCAGGGTGAGCAGCGGGAACCAGCCGATCGACAGGTCGCCGCCCAGGTGGACGCTCGCCGTGCCGAGGGAGCCGATGGACAGCGGCTGGGCGTCGTTGCTGAACGCCTGCGCCAGGACGTTCGGGATGATCACGGAGATACCGAACGTGACGAGCATGGGGGCGAGTTCGCCGAGCCCCATCGCCCGGTCCAGCATCGACCGCTGGACCGCGTAGCCGAGAGCGCCGACGGCGGCCATCGCGACGGCGGCCGTCAGCGGGACCGGCACCCCGTAGTGGGAGGCGGTCACCGAGGCCACGTACCCGCCGAGGATCATCAGGTCGCCGTGGGCGAGGTTCGCGATCCGCATCACCCCGAACACCAGGGAGAGGCCGGCGGCGGCCATGGCGAAGATCCCGCCGAGCAGGACGCCTTGGACGACTGCGTTGAGCCAGGTCATGGTGAGATCGCCTCCGGGTGGGCACCGGTGCCGAAGTAGGCGGCGGTGACCTGGTCACGGGTGAGGTCGGCGGCCTGCCCGGAGAGCACGACACGGCCTTCCAGCACGCACGCGATCCGGTCGGCCACCGCGAAGGTGCGGCTCAGGTCCTGTTCGACGAGGACGACGGTGGTGCCCTCGGCGCGGATCCCGGGCAGCGCCGTGTACAGCTGGTCGACGACCAGCGGCGCGAGCCCGAGGGACACCTCGTCGAGCAGCAGCAGCCGGGGGTTGCCCATCAGGGCGCGGCCGATGGCGACGGCCTGCTGTTCCCCGCCGGACAGCCGGGCCGCGCTGCGGGTGCGCCGGTCGGCGACCAGCGGCAGCGTCTCGTACACCTTGGCCAGGTTCCACGGGCCCTTGCGGCCGGTGGCCGCGCCGACCTGGAGGTTCTCCTCGACGGTGAGGGAGGGGAACAGCCGGCGGCCCTCCGGGACCAGGCCGATGCCCATCCGGGACCGCTGGACGTCGGAGGCACCGGTGACGTCGTCACCCGCGTAGTGCACGGTGCCGCTGAACGGAGTGAGGGATCCGGCGATCGTCCGCATCAGGGTCGACTTGCCGGCGCCGTTGGCGCCCACGAGGGCCAGCAGCTCGCCCTCGGCGACCTCGGCGTCGATGCCGAACAACGCCTGGAAGTCGCCGTACCCGGCGTCCACGGACCTGAGGCTCAGCAGGGGAGTGCTCATGCGGCGGCACCTCCCAGGTAGACCTCGGCGACCTCGGCGCTGGCCAGCACCTCGCGCGGCTCGCCGTCGGCGCGGATCGTGCCGAGGGCCAGGCACACCAGCCGGTCCACGACCTGCACGAGCGCCTTCACGACGTGCTCGATCCACAGGATCGTCAGGCCCGACTCCTTCAGCGACAGCACCGTGCCGACCAGTTCGTCGGCCTCGCCCTCGGTGAGACCGCCGGCGATCTCGTCGAGGAGCAGCAGCTCGGGGCCGGTCGCCAGGGCGCGGGCCAGCTCCAGGCGCTTGCGGGCCAGCAGCGGCAGGGCACCGGCCGGCTTGTCGGCCAGCGGGAGCAGCCCGGTCGTCTCCAGGGAACGCAGGGCGAGTTCACGCGCGGCACCTCCCCGCAGCCCGGCCCCCCGCTCGGCGCCGACCAGCGCGTTCTCGAACACCGTCAGGTCCACGAAAGGACGCGGGATCTGGAAGGAGCGGCCCACCCCGAGCCGGCAGCGCTCGGCCGCCGGCACCCGGGTGACGTCCTTGCCCGCGAGCCGCACGGTCCCGGCCGTCGCCCGCTCCACCCCCGACACGGCGCTGAGCAGCGTCGACTTCCCGGCGCCGTTCGGGCCGACGATCCCGACGGCCTGCCCCCGGGGCACGGCCAGCGTGACGTCCTCCAGGACCCGCAGCGCGCCGAAGCTGACGGCGAGGTGCTCCACGTCCAGCAGCGGGGCCGTCACAGCGCCCGCGCCTTGCCGTCGAGCTTCACCTCGGGCATCAGCGCGTTGCTGACCACCTTCAGGTCGAACCTGTTCCCGGCTTCCTTGGTCCACTGGGTGCCGACCATCGGGATCGCCGCCACGTTCTTGACGGGGTTGGCCTTGCCGCCGCCGGTCCACGTGATGTGGCCGAGGACCGTGTCCAGCGTGGTCTTCCCGATCTGCGCGGCGACCGCGTCCCGGTTCTTCGGGTCGGCCTTGCTCAGGACGCTGTTCGCGACCTCGAACAGCGCGTGGTTCGGGCCGAGTCCCGCGTTCCACGAACGCCCCTTGGACAGCGGGGACTTCTGGTAGTCGGCGGCGAGAGCGGACGCGCTCTGCCCGGTGAGGGTGGAGGTGAACGGGTACTGCGGGACCCACCAGCTCGCGGTGACCAGGCCGTCGCCGAGGCCGTCGGGCAGCGCGGCCACCGACGACTCGAAGAGGATGGCCTTGGCGATCGTGGCGACCTGCGGCTTGAACCCCTGCTGCGCGGCCTGCGTCCAGAACGTCGCGAAGTCCGGCGGCGACGGCACCCCGGCGAGGATCTGCACGTTCTCCTTCTTGAACCGCGCGATGATCGAGGAGAAGTCCTTGGTGCCGTTCTCGTAGGCCCCCGGGTCGATGAACGTGAACCCCTTGGTCGACGCCTGCGCCCGGTAGCCGGTGGTCCGGTCACGGAAGGCGTTGCCGTCCGAGTCGTTGGGCCACAACACGCCGACCTTGCGGTTCGTCTGGAACAGCCGCCACGTGTCGCTCTCCACGGCGCTGAGGTGCTCGACGCCGTCGAAGAAGTGGTACGTGTACTTGAACGTCTTCTTGTCGGAGCCGCCGCGCCCGTAGAAGTACGCCTGCCAGGGCTCGATCGTGGAGATACAGGGCACGCCCTCGCTCTCGCACTTGTCGGCCACGGGGTGGATGGTGTCCGGGGTGGCGGTGACGAGGACCAGGTCGACCTGCTCCTGGGAGACGAGCTCCTGGGCGATGGTGGCGGCCTGCTGGGGGTCGGAGCCGGTGTCCCGGTCCAGGATCTTCACCTCGTACTTCTTGCCGTTGTAGGTGAGGCCCTTCGCGAAGAACGTCCTGGCCTGCTGGAGGAGGTAGGCGTCGGACTCGGCGAACGCGGCGTAGGCGCCGGTGCGGGGACTGACGTAGCCGATCTTGACCGTGTCGCCGGAGGACCCGGCGGCGCCTTTCAGACCGGCGCCGCAGGCGGACAGCAGCGGGGCGGCGCCCACGGCGGCGGCGCCGATGCCGAGGCCTCTCAGGACGGTTCGGCGGCTGGGCTGGTTCGCATGGCTCTGCATGGCGACTCCCGTGGTTCCTCGGCCGCGCGGGCCGCGGCGGGTTGAGAACGTGGCGAGAAGGTAGGCGCAGGAAGAACACCTGGGCAGGGCACGGATTCGATATGAGAGACGCGGGTTTATAAAGCTTCGATAAGAGTGCGGCGGCAGGCAGGTGTCCGGGTCTCGGAAACCGGCACTGTCCCGTTCACGGAGGCGTGGACCGGCGGCTACCGTCCGGCCATGCGAACCACCCTGAACCAGCTCGCCTCGGGCGACCTCACCAGCGCCGGGCTCACCGAGACGCTCCTTGCGCGAGCCGCGGAGACGAGCGGCCTCGGCGCCTTCGTCACCCTCGACGCCGAGCGGGCCCTCGAAGCCGCCCGCGCCGCCGACCGCAGCCGTGTGAGAGGCCCGCTGCACGGGCTGCCGCTCGCCGTGAAGGACAACATCCACGTCGCGGGCCTGCCCAACACGGCCGGCTCGAAGGCGCTCGCCGGATTCGTCCCCGACCGGGACGCCGAGGTGGTGACCCGGCTGCGCGCGGCCGGGGCGATCGTGCTGGGCAAGACGAACCTGCACGAGTTCGCGTTCGGCGCGACCAACACGCGCGGCCCCTTCGGAGCCGCCCGCAACCCCGCCGACCCGGACCGCTTCGCCGACCCCGACCGCTTCGACCCCCGCCGCGACACCCG
>NZ_JBTYMC010000277.1:0-8942 GCF_054880855.1 Streptomyces sp. S6
GGGTGGGCGGCACGGGACCCGGCCGGGCGAGCCGACGGGGGTTGCGTGCAGGCGGCACGGAACCCGGCCAGGCAAGCGGCCGAGGCCGTGCGTGGGCGGCGCAGTACCGGCCGGACGAACCGCCGAGCCTCGCGCACGCGTGACGGGACCCCTCGTACCACGGAAGCCAGCCGGGCGAGCCGACGAACGTTGCGTGTGGGCGACACGGGACCCGGCCGGACGAGCCGACGAACGTTGCATGCAGGCGGCACGAAACCGGTCGGACGAGCCGAGGAACGTTGCGTGTGGGCGACACGGGACCCGGCCGGACGAGCCGCCGGGCCTCGCGCATGCGTGACGAGACCCCTCAAGCACCGCGGCAGCCGGCCAGGCGAGCCAACGGAGGTTGCATGCAGGCGACACGGGACCCGGCCAGGCAAGCGGCCGAGGCCATGCGTGGGCGGCGCGGTACCGGCCGGATGAGCCGCCGAGCCTCGCGCACGCGTGACGGGACCCCTCAAGTACCACGGAAGCCGGCCGGACTGGCAGCCGAGACCATACGAGGAGGCACGGAAACCGGCTGGACCGGCATCGGGGACCATGCGCGAGTGACACGGGAGCCGGCCGAAGGAGAGCCCGGGGGTGGCACGCGGACGTGTCACCGGAGCCGGCCACGCCGGAGGCCAGAGCCGAGAGCATCGAGGCCCGGAGGTCGAAGGCCAGGAGCAGGAGTCCGAGGGCAGGCACACGGAAGCCGCCCCGGGCCGACGGCCGGAAGCCGAGCGTCCGCGTCACGAAAGCCGACCAGCCCCGCGCGGAGCGCGCCCCGCGAGCAGCCCCTCTCCGATCCCCGCCCCCTCCACGAGCGCCCACCCCCGCACGACCCACAATCCCCTCGCCCCCGCGACCACCCGCTCCCCCGACACCCCCACCCCCGCATACCGACGGCCGTACCCCCCATCCCCCATTCCGGCGAAGCCCCCCGCAGCCACCCCTCAAACCCGCCCCGCCACTGGCACTCTTCCCCCATGCCCGAGTTGCAGCACTTCACGTCGTCCGCCGTAGACGCGGTGATCGCCCGGATGCGGGACCTGGATGCGGGGCTGCCCGCGCGGGACGGGGTCGCCGTGTTCAACCGGGTCTATCTGGCGGTCACCGAGGAGGTGGACCGGCGGATCGACGGGGGCGGGTTCGTGGACGTGCGCGCGGCGGTGGCGCTGGACGTGCGGTTCGCGCGGCGGTATCTGGACGCCGTCGAGGCGGTGGACGGCGACCGTCGTCCACCCGCCTGCTGGCGCCCGCTGTTCCAGATGCGCAGGCATCCGGGTGTGCGGCCCCTCCAGTTCGCGCTGTCGGGGATCAACGCGCACATCGGGCACGACCTGGTGCTGGCGATCGTGGACACCTGTCACGGCCTGGACTGTGAACCGGCCGACCTGGAGGACGAGTTCGACCAGGTCGGGGACATTCTGGTGACGCTGGAGGAGCGGATCAGGGAGGAGCTGATGCCGGGCCCGGACCTGCTCCAACTCGCCGACCCGCTCACCCACTTGATGGGTTCGTGGAGCCTGGAGCGGGCCAGGTCGGCGACTTGGTCGGCGGCGCGTGCGCTGTGGGCGTTGCGCCGGTTCCCGGATCTCACCGAGGAGTTCACCGAACGGCTGGACGCGGCGGTGGGCCTGGCGGGCCGCATGCTGCTCACCCCGCTGCCCAACCCCCGCTGAGCGCTCCGCGGGAAGTGCGGCGATGGGCCGTCGAGTGTCTGCGGCACCGTCGTGGCCGGTCGCGCCCGCGCGGCGGCAGCCGCATATCAGATGCGGCCCCGCGCCCCTTGAGGGCGCCGCCCAACCCCCGCTAGTCCTCAGGAAGTTCGACCGGCGCGATCTCGTCGTACACGTCCCCCGGCCCCGGATTGCCCGCATCGGTCTCCCCACCGAAGTGGTGCATGACCCCCCACACGGCGTTGAGCGCGGTCTGTACGGCTCCCTCGGCCCACCCGGCGGTCCAGGAGATGTCGTCCCCGGCGAGGAACAGCCCGCGCCGGTCGGCGGGGAGCCGGTCCTGCATGAAGTGGGTGAACAGGCGGCGCTGGTAGCGGTAGTGGCCGGGCAGGTTGGCCTTGAACGCGCCCATGAAATAAGGCTCGTTCTCCCAGGAGACGGTCACCGGGCTGCCGATCACGTGCCGCCTGATGTCGACGTTCGGGTAGATCTCGCCGAGGGACTTCAGCATGACCTCCATCCGCTCGTTCGCGGACAGCGGCAGCCACTTGAGGCTGTCGTCGCACCAGGTGTAGGAGAGGCAGATGACGGCCGGTTTGCCGGGACCGTCGTCCAACAGATAAGTCCCGCGCGTCATACGGTCCGTGAGGGTCATCGACATGACGTCCCGCCCGGTCGCCGGGTCCTTGTCGAGCCAGAACGGCCGGTCGACGGGGACGAACAGCTTGGAGCTCTCCATGTAGTGGGTGCGCTCGATGGCGGTCCAGTGGTCGACCGGGAAGAGGTCGTCGTCGCACACCACCTTGGACAGCAGCATCCAGGACTGCGCGGTGAACACGGCCGCCCGGTACGTACGGATCTCGCCGTCCGCGTCGGTGACGGTGATCCGGTTCCCGGCGGTCCGGTGCAGCCGGGTGACGGCGGGCCGGGGTTCCCCGTTCACGTGCAGGGTCTTCAACGACGTCCCGTAGGGCCAGTGGACGAGCTTGTCGGGCTCCGACTCCCAAAGGCGCAGGGGCAGTTGCTGCGAGCCGCCGACGATGCCCCGGTGGTGGTCGTCCGCCTCGGTGTAGACGACGCGCAGGATCTCCAGGATCGAGTTGGGGAAGTCGGTGTCCCAGCCGCCCGTGCCGAACCCGACCTGGCCGAAGATCTCGCGGTGCCGGAACGACCTGAACGCCTCGGAGGCGCACAGGAATCCGTAGAAGGTCTGGTTGTCGAGCCGCTCCACGAGCCGCGCCCAGATCTCCCGGATCCGCGGCACGTCCCGCTCCCGCAGCGCGCGGTTCATGTCGCTGAACTCGGCGCCTTCCTCAAGGCACTTGGCCCACGCCTGCGCCACATCCCGGTAGACCTGCGGGAGATCGTCGATCGTCTCGGCGTAGTGCGACTCGCCCTTGAGGTCGACGACCGTCGAAGGGGTCGTCTCCGCAAGGGGGTTGGGGAACGGCCGGGTCTCAAGTCCCACCAGGTCGATGTAGTGCTGGAGGGCCGTGGAGGACGGCGGGAAACGCATCGCCCCCATCTCGGCGGTCAGCGAGGGGTCGCACCCCTCGAAGCCGACCGTCCGCAGCCGCCCGCCGATCCGGTCGGCCTCGTACACGACCGGCTTGAGCCCCATCCGCATCAGTTCGTACGCGGCGACGATCCCCGAGAGCCCGCCCCCGATGATCGCGACCTCGGCGCCGTGCTCGGTCGCCGGGATCTGCCCGAGCCCGGCGGGGTGCGCGAGGAAGTCGTCGTAGGCGTACGGGAAGTCGGGCCCGAACATGGTGATCGGGGGCTGCTGCGGGTCGGTGTGCTCGACGGCGTTGGGCACCATGGAGGTCATCGGGGTACGGGTTCCTAAGCGGTCTTGGTGAGGTTGACTGCGGTTGGAGAGCGTCCTGAAGGGGCGCGGGACCGTCTCCGATCTGCGGCTCCGCCGCGCGACAGGCCACGACGACGCCGGAGACGACCGACGGCCCGTCCCCGCGTCTCCAGCGGAGTGCTCAGCGGGTCAGGGAGTGGTACAGGCCCGGCCGCCGGTCGGCGAGGTACGGGTTCGCCTCGCGGGACGCGGCGAGGAACGCGGGGTCGGCGTCGGCGAGGAGGAGTTCCTGGTCCCGGCCCGCGCGGGCGCGGGCGACTCCGTCGGGACCGGCGAGCACGGACAGCCCGACGAAGTCGAACTCCCCTTCCTCACCGACCCTGTTGACGTACGCGACATACATCTGACTCTCGAACGCCCGTACCGGGATCATCGACTCGGCGACGAACTGGAAGGGGTGCATCTGGGCCGTCGGCACGATCAGGAGGTCGGTGCCGGCGAGGGCGTGCGCGCGGACGTTCTCCGGGAACTCGACGTCGTAGCAGATCATCAGCCCGACCGTCAGCCCGCCCAACTCCGCCTGGACGACGGGCTGTTCACCCGGCGTGAACCAGTCGCGCTCGAAGGAGCCGAACAGGTGGGTCTTGCGGTAGTTGACGAGCCGGTCGCCGCTGCCCGAGATCACCTGCGCGGAGTTGAAGACGGCGTCGCCGACGCGCTCGGGGTAGCCGTACGCGATCGCCAGCCCGTGCCGCGCCGCGAGGTCCGCGACCGCGTCCGCCGACTCGCCGTCGGCCGGTTCCGCGAGCCGTGCGACGTCCGCGCCTATCGCGTACCCCGTCAGGAACATCTCCGGCGCGACCAGCAGCTCCGCGCCCGCCTCCGCCGCCCGCCCGGCCGCCTCGCCGAGCACCTTGAGGTTCTCCTCGACCGCTCCGGGGCGTCCGGAGCTCTGGAGCAGGGCGATGCGCATGCGTGTCCTCACCTGGGGTGGAGGGGGGGTCGGGGGGCCAGATAGACGGTACGGTCGGGCCGGCCGGGCCGACAATAGGCACCCATTGCACACAGGTGAGCGAATCGTTGCGTCGTGCGGGGGTGGGGCGGCGATTCGTTGCGTGACCCCTGTTATCGGGGCGAGAACCGCCTGAGCAGCGGCGACAGCACCAGCACCGACTTCGTCCGCTCCACGAACGGCTCCCCCGCGATCCGCTCCAGCACCCGCTCGAAATGCCGCATGTCGGAGGCGAAGACCTGCGCGACGGCATCGGCGTCCCCGGTGACGGTCGACGCCGCCACCACCTCCTGATACCGCTCCAGCCCCCGCCGGATCGTCTCCGGCGAGGTGTTGCGCCGACAATGGATCTCGACGAACCCCTCGGTCTCCCACCCCAGCGCCGCCGGATCGACCCGCACGGTGAACCCGGTGATCGCCCCGCTCTCCCGCAGCCGGTCCACCCGCCGCTTCACCGCAGGCGCCGACAGCCCGACAAGCTGCCCGATGTCGGCGTAGGACCGCCGGGCGTCTTCCGCGAGGGCGTGCACGATACGTTCGTCCAGGTCGTTCAACACATACCGCAGTAGACCACGCCCCGGGGGAATCTCAGCAGCTCAGCACGTTGGTGAGGAGCACGCACGCCGGACGCCGTCCACGCCGAGCGAGCGCGAGTTTCCTCGGCGGCCCGGATCAGCACCGTCCCGACGCCTTGCGAGCGCAGCGGCCCAGGCCAGACGGGCAGGCCGTTGAACTCGGGGCGGTGCATGGCCTAACCGGTCCAACGGACCTCCGAGTGACCGACGGGCCCACCACTTCCTACCGGGCGAAGTCCTCGGCACAACCTTCCGTGGCCTCAGGCGCACCACAATCCGAGCCCTCTCATGGCGCGCAGCGCCTCTAGGGGCGCGGGGAACTGCGCGACCAGCCACGACGGCGGGAAAGCCGACCGACAACCCCTCCCGCCCTCACAGCGAAGCGCCTAGCTCCAGCTCGCGTGCAGCGGCTTCCCCTCCGCGTACCCCGCCGCGCTCTGGACCCCGACGACGGCCTTCTCCTCGAACTCGGCCAGCGAGCCCGCCCCCGCGTACGTGCAGGACGACCGCACCCCGGCGATGACGGAGTCGATCAGGTCCTCCACGCCCGGCCGGGCCGGGTCGAGGAACATGCGGGACGTCGAGATGCCCTCCTCGAACAGGGCCTTGCGGGCCCGGTCGTAGGCGGACTCGTCGGAGGTGCGGTTGCGGACGGCACGCGCCGACGCCATGCCGAAGGACTCCTTGTACAGGCGCCCGTTCGCGTCCTGCTGGAGGTCGCCCGGCGACTCGTACGTCCCGGCGAACCAGGAGCCGACCATCACGTTGGACGCCCCGGCGGCGAGCGCCATCGCGACGTCACGGGGGTGGCGGACACCGCCGTCGGCCCAGACGTGCTTGCCGTGCTTGCGGGCCTCGGCGGCGCACTCCAGGACGGCGGAGAACTGCGGCCGGCCGACGCCGGTCATCATGCGGGTCGTGCACATCGCGCCGGGGCCCACCCCGACCTTGATGATGTCCGCGCCCGCCTCGATCAGATCCCGCACGCCCTCGGCGGAGACGATGTTCCCGGCGGCGATCGGCACCTGGGGGTCCAGCGCCCGCACGGTCCGGATCGCGCTGATCATCGACTCCTGGTGCCCGTGGGCCGTGTCGATGACGAGGGTGTCGACCCCCGCGTCGAGCAGCTGCTTGGCCTTGCCCGCGACGTCCCCGTTGATCCCGACGGCGGCGGCGATCCGCAGCCGGCCCGCGTCGTCCACGGCAGGGCTGTACAGCGTGGCGCGCAGGGCGCCCTTACGGGTGAGGATCCCGGCGAGCTTGCCGTCGCCGTCGACGGCCGGCGCGTACCGCCGGTTCGCCGCGTCGAGCGTGTTGAACGCCTCGCGCGGGTCGATCTCCGCGTCGAGGAGCAGCAGGTCACGGGACATGACCTCGGAGAGCTGCGTGAACCGGTCGACACCGGTGAGGTCCTGGTCGGTGACGACACCGACGGGCCGGCGCTCCTCGTCGACGACGACCCCGGCGTTGTGGGCGCGCTTGGGCAGCAGGGCGAGCGCGTCGGCGACGGTCTGCTGGGGGGTGAGCACGATCGGCGTGTCGAGGACGAGGTGCCGGCTCTTGACCCAGCGGACGACGTCGGTGACGACGTCGATCGGGATGTCCTGCGGAATGACGACGAGCCCGCCGCGCCGGGCGACCGTCTCAGCCATCCGGCGCCCCGCGATCGCGGTCATGTTGGCGACGACCAGCGGGATCGTCGTCCCCGTGCCGTCCGGTGAGCGGAGGTCCACGGCCTGGCGCGAGCCGACCGCGCTGCGGCTGGGCACCATGAAGACGTCGTCGTAGGTCAGGTCGTACGCGGGCTTGATGTCATTGAGAAAACGCACGTACTTGAGTCTCCCACGCGGGACCCGGATCGCACTCCGGGAGAAACGTCCAGGCTGTGGCGAGACCCCCTGGAGCTTTCTACAGGGCCAGCAGGACCTGCGGCTCGGCCTCCTCGAAGATCTCCACCGCGATCTCCCACTCCCCGGGCTTCGCCTTGGCGTACGCCCGCCAGTCGCGGACGACGATCCGCCGCTCCCCGGGGACGTCGCGCAGGACGTCGGCGAGCGCGTCCCAGTTGCGGCCGAACCAGTCGGGGAGGTTCAGGCCGTCGGCGAAACGGTCCATCAGCCCGGCCCGGTCGGTGACGCCGTCGAGGTCGATCGCGATGTCCGTCATTTCAGTACCGTCCGGAACGTGTCGTAGTGATCATCGGTGTAGTAGATCTCGCCGCCCTGTCCCGTGACAATGCGCCGGGCGCCCCGGTCGCGCGAGCCGGGGGTCTTCACGGTGTACTCGTGGTAGTAACCGCGCTTCTGTTTCGGCAGCCGCCCCTCGAAGTTCCCGAAGACGACGCCGTCGCGGGAGTAGGGGTAGGGGCCGCCCTTGTCGATGAGGGCGAGGGTCTTACGGGCCTCGGCGGGGAGGTCGGTGGCCTTGACGGTGGCGAGGCCGGACGTGTCATGCGTCGAACGCCCGGACGTGTCGTTCGTGGGACGACCGGTCGTGTGACCGGTCGCGCCATTCGTGTGATGACCCGCCGAGCACCCGGCGACACCCCCGACCAGGACGAGTACGCACAGAAGAACCCGGAAGACGAACCGCAGCAGCATGCCGTAGATGCTGCCACGGCCGTCCCCGCGTGACCTGTCAGACCCCGTCCGGGTCGGTCCGGCTCAGCGCGGACTTCGGCGTCGGGCCCGCCGTCATCAGGTAGTCCGCCGCCGAGGTATCCGTGACGAGGCTGGTGACCAGACCCGACCTGAGGACCGCGTCGATCGCGGCGGCCTTGCGCTGTCCGCCCGCGATCGCGACGACCTCGGGGATCCGGCGGAGCTGGTCCGCCTTGACGGTGATGCACCGCTCGCCGAGGTCCCGGCCGACCCGGCGCCCCTCGGAGTCGAAGAGGTGCGCGGACATCTCGGCCGCGACGCCGAGGGAGGAGTAGTGGGCCCGCTCCTCGTCCGTCAGCATGTCGTGGACCGTGGAGATGCCCGGCTCCCAGGAGCCGATGGAGACGCAGGCGACGGTGACCTTGTCGAAGTACTCGAAGGCGCGCGCGATCCCGGTCTGGCTGCGCAGGGCGGCGGCCGTGGCGGCGTCCGGCAGCAGCATGGGCGCGTAGATGGGGTGGGCGTCGCCGCCGGAGACCTGGGCCGCCCGGCGGACCGCCTCCACCGAACCGCGCTCGGCGGTGCCCGCGTCGTACACGCCCGTCAGCTGCACCACCGTGCACGGGGGCAGCCGGTCGAGGGCCGCCGCCATGTTGATGGTGGAGCGGCCCCAGGCGAGTCCGAGGACGTCGCCCTCGTCGACGAGTTCGCCGAGCAGGTCGGCGGCCACCTCGCCCAGGTTCTCGGGGTCGGGGGACTCCTCCGCGTCGGCCGGGGACTCGACCACGACGGCGTGCCGCAGGCCGTAGCGGGCCCGGAGCGCGTCCGAGCGCTCGGCGTCCAGCTCGGCCGGCACGCGGATCTCGATGCGGACGAGATCCCGTTCGAGAGCGGTCTCCAGGACCCGGGCCACCTTGAAGCGGCTGACGCCGAACTCCTCGGCGATCTGGATCTTGGACTTGCCCTCCAGGTAGAAGCGGCGGGCCATGGCCGCCGCCTGCACCAGCTCTGCGGGTCCCATCCGCATGGCCGACCGGCCCGCCGACATACCCGACACGGCGCTCTCCTCACTGCTGTTTCACACTCTGGATTTCGCCGTCCATCCTCGCAGATCCGGCGGTCTTGATCAGCCCCGAAGGGTGTTGTCGAGGGGTTCGTTCACCTGCCCGTGGCCCGGTGGTCGCATGCCGCCTCGGCCTGGGCGCGCAGGCCGCGCACGGCGGCGGCGGGGTCGTCCGCGCCGTA